>DASQJB010000488.1:0-18686 GCA_035631295.1 Bryobacteraceae bacterium
CGGGCTTCAGCCTCGCCCCTCAGAAGCAGCGCTAAGGCGCTGCGCGCGCTGAAGCCCGCCCTCCAGATCGTCGGGTCGTGTAGAATGAATGGTCCCCAGCGCTACACAATGACCCAGCCCGCCACCACCGAATCTCGCGCGCCGATCAAGAAGCCACGGACCAGCTACGCCTGGTACGTCGTTGGCGTACTGACCGCGATTTACATGCTCTCCTTCGTGGACCGGCAGATCCTGGGGCTTCTGGTTCCCCAGATTGAGCGCGACCTACATATTAAAGACACCGAAATGGGGTTGCTGGGCGGGTTGGCGTTTGCGCTCTTCTACACCTTCATCGGTCTGCCCTTGGGCCGCATGGTGGATAGCGTGAACCGCCGCAAGCTGGTGTCGATTTGCATCGTGGTTTGGAGTATTTTCACCAGCACTTGCAGCGCCGCGCTCACCTATCCGACGCTATTTTTGGCGCGCGTGGGAGTCGGCGTGGGAGAAGCCGGGCTTGGCCCCGCGGCTTACTCTTTGATTGCCGATTATTTTCCGCGAGAGCGAATGGGGGCGGCGATCAGCGTGTACTACATGGGCCTGTTCTTCGGCACCAGCCTGGCGCAGTTAGTGGGCGGCATTGTGGTGCAGGGGCTGAGCCGGACGCCGTTGATCACCGTTCCTTTGCTCGGCGCCATCGCGAGTTGGCGCGTGACGTTCTTGTATGTCGGTCTGCCTGGCTTGCTGTTCGCCCTCCTCGCTCTTACCATTCGCGAGCCGCGGCGCGTGGAGCTGCGCGCCGACTCCACCGGCAAGCCCGCTCGCGCGAGCTTCCGCGAGTCCTTCGGACAAATGCGCTTGCGGTGGCAATCGGTGGTCGGGATCTCGCTCGGGATGGCGTTTCAATCCACCTGCACGTACTCGGTCAGTCAATGGGCGGCGACGTATTTCCTGCGCGTCTACAACTGGAGCCCGGCGCGGACCGGCAAGACGCTCGCGTTTATCCTGGTGGTCTTCGCTTGCTCGGGCATGTACCTGGGCGGTCTGGTAAGCGACCGCTGGCAGAAGCAAGGCATTCTGGATGCGCGGCTGAAAATAGCACTAATCAGCGCTGCGGGAATTCTTGTATTCCTCGTGCCCTCCATGATGATGCCCAGCGTGGAGCTGACGCTGGCGCTGTTCGCTCCCGGGATTTTCTTCCTGGCCTTCGCCATGGGCACGGCCGTGGCGGCTTTGCAGGTAATCTTCCCCAACCAGTCCAGAGGACAGGTGGGAGCGTTATTCCTGTTCGTCTTAAATCTGATTGGTTTGACGCTAGGGCCTTGGCTGCCAGGGTATCTCGACGACCACGTGTTCCACGATCCGAACAAGATCGGCTATTCTTTGTCGATCACTGTGGCGCTAGGAGCAGTGATGATGCTCGTGCTGCTCGGGTTTACGCGGCCGTTCTACCGGCGGCATTATAAGATGCTGCTGGACCAAGCAACCGAGGCGCGCGCTTAGCGCGGTTCCAGTCCTTTCGCCTTATAGACCGATGCGTTCTCGGGAGACGCCAGAAACTTCACTAACGTAGTCGCCTGGACAGGATTGACAGCGCCCGCGGCTACGCCGGCGGAAAACGAAACGTAGCCTTGATACCGAGCCGGCAGCAGTCCCGACAACTCCACGCCTTTGATCGGGAGAATCTCGCTTGCGAGCGTCAGTACGAAATCGGCGTCGCCGCCGGCGACGCGCCCAGCAGCGCGAACCGAACCTTGCTCCAGCAGAGTCTTCGCCTTCATCTGCTCGGCGATTCCGAGATCCCAGAACATCTTCTCGATGGCAGGCCGGCTCGCGCCGTCTTGCGCGTAGGACACAGCTTTCACCTTCAGCAGAGCTTGCTTCATCGCCTCGGGCGTCTTGATGTCAGGTTTGGACGCGCCCGCGCGGATGCCCACGCCGATTGCGCCGCGCGCCAGATTGACGCGCGATTTAGGCGCGATCTTTCCGGACTTGACAAGCTCATCCATCATCTCAACGGTGACGATCGCCACATCGTATCCCTGACCCGATTCCAGTTTCGGCTGCAGCCCCGTCGTGGAGTTGAATTCGATCGCCAGGTTTTGGCCGACAGCCTTTTCGGCGGCCGGCTGGAGCTGCTCCGCCACGGTCCTCATTCCGTTCGACGCAAGCACGCGAATCGGGCTTTGCGCCAGGCCGAAATGCGCAAAGAAGATCAGAATCGGAGCTGCTGACCCCATACGCCGCTGCATTACCATCCTCCTTTACGCCCTCTGGAGCAGCGGACGCAGCTCCCGGACGTGCTTTACGTTTTCTATTTCAAATACGGTTTGGATGAGCTTCGACGTCACGGCTGCGCCCAAAACCGGTGTGATCAGATCGCGAGCCTTGGCGATCACCTCGTCGCGCGTCATGGGATTCTTCCCAGTCCCGCGCACCGCGTTCACATGCTCGTCCAGCTTCGCGCCGTCCGCTAGCGTCATCTCCACAATCGCTTCTCGAGCCGGCAAACGCCGCTGGAGCTCCTCATCGGGAATCAACTGGACTTTCGCCCGCTGCCGCAGCACCGCCGGATCCTGCATGCGCTTGACGTCGTGCGCCGACTTGAACGTGACTGTCTTATCGATCAACATCACGGCGATCATGTGCTGGAGGCAGATGTCCGGAATTTCGCGATTGTTTACGATGCTTGATTCAGTGGTGGCCACGCGTACGGCGATTTGCTGCACTTGTTCGGGGTCGATGGGACGGCGTTTGAGAATGTTTTCGAGAGCATCCAGCGGCGCCTGAATAGGAGAGCCAACGGTCCACTTCTTGAAATCGGACCGCATCACTTCATAGCGCTCGCCGAGCTTGTCGATCAGCATCGCCGGATCGGCCTTGGGCGCGTTCGCCAGCAGGAAATTGTCCGCGCCGGAAAGCACATCATCGACGCCGGTGCCGCCGATTTGAACCAGCTCCACCGCCGTAATTCCATTGCGCGCCGGCATCCCTGCGAACACGAACGCCTTTTCGATGTGATCCGTGTCGCGCTGCCAGGAAGCCAGACCCGAGGATTGTTGCGCGGTGTAATCCAGCAGCCAGCGCATCTGCTGCGCGCCTAATCCGGCCACGCAGCCTCCCGCGGCAGCCGAGCCGAATGTGCCAGAAATGCTATGCGTGCTCTTGTGTCCTTCGACCATCGGAATGTCGCGGCCCATGGTAATGGTCATCCGGGGGCCGATGTCATACCCGAGCGCCACGGCGCGCAGGAACCGGATTCCGTCGGCGTCAAACTGCTCGGAAGCCGCCAGCGCCACGGGGACTACCGAAGCGCCTGGGTGTGAAAGCGAGGGCGCATGGCTGTCGTCGGTTTCGTCCGAATGCGCGAGCATGCCATTTGAGAGCGCCGCTTCGATCGGTCCGCAAACCACATTCGATCCCGCGACGGTGGCCACTGTTTCGCCGCTGTGCACTCGCGCGAGTTGAATCGCAACCTTGCCCGGAGGCAGCTCCGAGCCTGAAATCATGGCGGCGAAAGTATCCAGGAGGATCTGCTTGGTTTTTTCGACCGCTTCCGGCGGAAGCGCGCGATCCTTGGCCTCGGCCATGTAAGAGCTGAGGCGCGCCATCACGGGGCTAACCTGCTCGGCGGCTCGCATTCGCGCGATGCCCAGCACGGGCGCCGCAATCGCGCCTTGCAATAGTCGTCGCCGCGTGAGCCTATTCATGCCGTTCATGATATTACATGGGGTTGTCGAAAAGGTCGGCCACGATTCTCGCTATTTACGCTGCCCTGCTGTTGTGGGCGCTCCCCCAAACGCCTCTGTGGCTCGATGAGGTCCTACAGCTCGGCAACCGCCGGAACGGCAGCGTCCTGGAGCTAATGCGCTGGGCGCAGTTGAACGCGGGCGCCTCGCCTTTGCCCTACTTGCTGCAGAAGTTCTGCGTAAATCTGCTTGGCTACTCCGCGTTTGCGGCGCGGCTACCGGCGGCCCTCTGCAGCATCCTCTCAGCCGTAGTCTTCGCAGCGATTTCTTCGCGCTTCCTTAAGGAAAGCCGATGGCTCGCCTTGGCGATGTTCCTCGTTTTGCCCATCCAATTCCGCTACGGAATAGAGGCCCGGCCCTATTCGCAAGGGCTGCTGTTTTCGCTCCTCTCGCTGTGGATCTTTCTGAAGCTCGAAGAGCGCTATTCCACCGGCATGGCGATTCTCTACGGGCTGAGCGTCTCGGCCGGCTTGTACTCGCAGCCTCTGACTATTTTTCCTGCATTGGCGCAAGCCATCTATGCACTTCCGAAGCGGCGCGCGCCTCTGCTGGCGGTGATGGCGGCCGTTTTGTCATATCTCCCCTGGCATTTTCCGGCGCAGGCGCTCTACGCCACAGTGCGCCCGCCCACCAATTTCTTTTCCTGGCGGCAAATTCATCCGCTGGTCGTGGTGCACGGCATAACGGGCGTCGGTTACGTCGGGGCCATCCCCCTGCTGGCGCTGGCCGCGTGGGCAATTTTCGAGAAATCCGAAGCCCCCGCGCGGCGGCTGCTTTATTACACTCTCGCCGCCGCGTTTGCCGGACCCATCCTGATGGATGCCGTCTTCAACTACTTCTTCGCCGACCGGCAACTGCTGTTCGCGATGCCGGCTGTGGTCCTGCTGGCAGTGACGCCTTGGAGAGTGGGCTTCAGCCCGCGCGAGGCTTTAGCCTCGCAACCCGTGAGCGGCGCTGAAGCGCCGCGCGAGCTGAAGCCCACCCTCCAAATGCGTTTTCAAAGGAGCGGCTGGCGGCAGCCGCTGATCTCATGCCTAGCGGGCATCTTCGTCATCGCTGCCGCGATCAAAGATTTCCGCCAGGCAGTCACGCCCAGAGACGATCTCGCGGCCACCGCGGACGCCATCGTCGCTCACCTTTCGCCAGACGTATGCGTCCAAGCCCAGCCGCCCGGCGATATCGATTACTATCTGTTCTTTCGGCCGGAATTGCGGGCTCGCGTTTGCGGAGCGGAGAGCGCCGCGCCGGAAATCATGATCGTCGCCAGCTCCTACACGCTCCCCTCGGAGCGCAGCACGCCTGCAGGGCTTTCGTCAGTTCAGACCATCAAAGTTGGCCGGAGCGATCTTGTTCTATACCGCCGTCCGCGGTAGGCCGGAATCCATCGGCTGGTGGTGGAAATCAACCAGCATGCAAGGCTGGCGGCTCACCCAAGACATTGAATCCCAAGCAGTTTTCGAATGGTATCCAGTTTGCCAAAAATCCGAGCAGGAGGATGAAGAAAGAAATGAAACTCAAAGTTCTGACGCTGTTGCTGCTCGCGGGAAGCTCGGCTTTTGCGGCCCATTTTTCAGTCGGAATCGGAGTCGGCGTGCCTATTTATGCGCCTCCGCCCCCTCCGCCTGTCTATTATGCTCCGCCTGTCGCTCCTGATCCCGGTTATGCCTGGATTTCCGGTTATTACTATCCGGTTGGTCCGCGCCGGGTTTGGGCTCCGGGCTACTGGGCTCGCCGGCCTTTCGCGGGAGCGGTATGGGTCGGTCCGCGATATGGGGGCGGCCGCTTCCACGGCGGATATTGGCGGCGGTAGTTGTCAGTTCTCAGTCGTCAGTTGTCAGTTCTCGGTGGTCAGCTTGAAACTGATGACTGATGACTGACGACTGATAACTTCAACAGCCGCTGAGCATTCCGGAAGTAGATCTTCTCCCGATCCTCCGCGCCGATCTCCAGACTATCGATCACCTTGATCGTCTCCCTGATGAATAAGCCGGGCGCGGGCTCAAAGGGCGTATCGGATGCAAACAAGACGTGGTCGATCCCGAAGAATTCGAGTCCGCAAATGGTTCCAGCGCGCCCCCCAAACAGGGCCGTATCGCCGTAGAACATCCGCAAATAATCGATCGGTCTCTTCTTCATGGATTTGAGCAATGCCTGGTAATCGGCATCGGAAGTCCGCGAGCCGAGCTGGTCCCATCCGTAGCCGACGCGGCCTTCGAAATACGGGACCATGCCGCCTAAATGATGCGTGACGATCTTCAGATTCGGCAGCTTCTCCAATAGCCCGGAAAACACCATGCGCGACATCGCCACGCTGGTTTCGTACGGCCAGCCCAGAGTCCACCAGATTTCGTAGAGCGACTTCTCCTCGGTCTTGTAATCCGGGAAATCGGCTCCGCGTGTGGGGTGCATCAGGATGGCGAGATCGCGGCGCGCCGCTTCTTCGAAAATGGGCAGGAATTCGGGCGAATCCAGGGGCTTGCCCAGCACATTGGTATGAATCTGAATGCCCCGGGCGCCAAGCTGGGAAACGGCGCGCTCCATTTCCCCGAGACACGCATCGGGGGCGTTCATGGGCATGCCTGCGGCAAAGCCGATGAAGCGGTCGGGATGTTTTTGGCACAGCTCGGCCAGGCCGTCGTTGGCGATTTGGGCGGCTTCCGCTACTTGGGCCTGGCTGCCGATGGCTTCCAGCGGCGGAGCAGGGAGGGTGAGAAACTGCGTGTACCCTTCGCCGAACTCGTCCGCTACCTTGAACCGGAAATCCAAATCGTGTATCGCCTGGATATTGCGGACGCGCTTGCCGATGTCAAGAATGCCTCCCGTGTCGATGAACTGCTTGAAGTAACGATGAGGGAAGAAATGATTGAATAGATCGATCTTCATTGCAAAGGGGCAGCATACCACGACGCGTTCTACTCGCCTGACCCATTCGCAGTTCTCAACGGTGGGGCAGGCTGGCAGCCTGCCGCGGATGGGAATCCGCCTTGGGCGGCGGCGGTGCCAACGCCCGCCGGATGTGATCCTGCCCCAAAGGCTGCGTCTAGCTCGCGATCCCGGCTGCGGCAGCTTCCGCCGGGCGTGCGTCTTTCAAGATGGCTTGCCAGGGAGCATAGCCGCGGCTGGCTGAATATGCGTCTTCCTCGAACTGCAACGCCACGTCGATGCGCGCGCCCGGCATGAATTCGCCTGCGCGCTCCGCAAAGTTCCACGCCTTTACGCGCAGCGGCCGCGTCCCCGAGCGAAGTCGCAAAAAGAGGTGCTTTTCATTCCGTACATCCGGCGCATCCGCCACCTCCACTTGCCTCGCCACGAAGACAGGCGCGGGATTTCCGTAACCGAAGGGCGCCAGCCGCAGCACGTCCGCCACGGTCCGGTCGTTGATCTCTTCCAGTCGAATCTCGGCATCGATCCCGAGCTCAGCCTCAAAGTCCGCGGGAGTCAACAAAGCGGCGGCGTCGTCACGCAGCCGCTCGCGGAATTCCTGAACTCGCGCGGCCTCGAGCGTGACGCCCGCCGCCTGACGGTGCCCTCCGAATTTGGTGAAGAGATCGGGCATTCGCTCCAGAGCCTCCAAAAGGTGGAAGGCCGGGATGCTGCGCCCCGATCCCTGCGCGATGCCGTTTTCGATTCCCAGCACGAACGCAGGACGATGAAACCGCTCCGTCACGCGGCTGGCCACGATGCCCACCACGCCGCGATGCCAGCCCTCTCCCGCAAACACCAGAGCCGCGTCGGAATGCGTCACCGGCTGCTCCACGCACTGCTCGAAAATCGCGCGCGCAATCTCCGCTTCGGTCTGCTGGCGATCCTGGTTGAGATCGTGCAATTTAGAAGCGAGCTCGCGGGCGCGTGCGGGGTCGTCCGTCAGGAACATCTCCACCACTTCCGAAGCGGCCGCCATGCGCCCGGCGGCGTTTATGCGCGGGGCCACGCGGAACGCGACATCGCGGGCGCTGGGGATTTGCCCCTCGGGGAAGCCGGAGACATCCAGCAAGGCGCGCAATCCCACATTATTGACCCGACGCAATCCGTCCAGTCCTCGCTTCACGATGACGCGGTTTTCGCCGGCTAAAGGGACCACGTCGGCGACGGTGGCTATGGCCGCCAGCTTCAGGAAAGAATCCAGGATACGCTCGCGCCGCTCGCGCGCCAGCGGGGAGAGCGCAAGCAACGCTTCCACCAACTTCAACGCAACCCCGGCCCCGCATAAATTCTTGTCGGGATAAGAGCAATCCCCGCGGTTGGGATTCAGCACGGCGAGCGCCGGCGGCAGCTCCGCGTCGGGCAGATGATGATCCGTAACGATGACGTCGATTCCCAGCGCGGCGGCATGCCGCACCACGTGGTTGGCGCGGATCCCGGTATCCACGCTGACGATCAGCGAGACTCCCGAGGAAGCCGCCTGCTCCACCACCTCGCTTTTCATCCCATATCCATCGCGGAGGCGGTGAGGGACGTGAAAAGATGCGCGGCCGCCGGCCAGCTCGATTCCTTTCATCAGGATCACGATGGCGCTTGTGCCGTCGGCGTCGTAATCGCCGTAAAGCAGTATGCTTTCGTTGGCGTCGATGGCGCGCCGCAGCCTGCCAGCTGCCTCCTCCATGTCGCGCAGCAACAACGGATCGTTAAGATCGCCCAGACGCGGCGAGTAAAAGCGCCGGGCCCGCTCCGCGTCGCGATAGCCGCGGGCCCACAGCACGCGGGCGGCGGGCGCGGTCAGCTCGATCCCTGAAGACCGCAAATCGCGCGCCAGCCGCTCCGATTCGGCTTCATCCGACGGCGCAAGGGTCCATTTCATGTTGTTCTCCCGCCGCGAGCCAACCGCTCCCTGCCGGTCGCGGCTCCGAATGGGCGCTACCGTCAAATGCGGTTGGAGCGGTGGCTGCACCAACCCACGCGGGTCCGCTCAATTTTTCGGAAAGTATCCGCCGCTGAGAGGAAAGTCGTCCTGGTCCTCCTCATCCTCCTCGTACGACTCTTCGATCCGGTCGATGAGTTCATTCAGGTCGTTAAACCAGTCCGTCCGCAAATCGAAAACGTAGGTTCGCGCGGCCAGGTCAAACGAGAGTTGGATTTGGCACGTAAAGCCGGTGTAGCCGCGCATCTCCTTCAGCCGCGACTCGATTTTGCGGCGCTCCTCGCGATCCAAGGCGGCTTCGTCGAGCTGCGAGAGTGCATCGTCGATCGACTCTTCGTCCAATTCACGGGCGAATACAGTGATCAGGCGAACCCCCGCCGCCTCCGCGGCGGCGAGAAACGCTTTGAAGTCGGGGCGCCGATTGGTGTCCCAGTAAATCATCGAACCCATCTCGCTGAAACGCGGAAGGCTTTGAAACACCACGAACCCGCGGGACTGCAAATAATCTTCGATTTCAGCGCGCAGGCTGTCCAGATTCAATTTCATGCCGGGAAATAAGAACCAGGATACCGTGTCGAGGGCCGCTCGTATGCTGGGAGGATGTCGTCAAAGATTACACGGCGCATCCTAACCGAGGCCGGCGCGCCGAATCTCGATACCGTGCTTTCCGAGGGCATCGGGGCTAGCGAACTGCAATCGCTTCTCTTGGAGGTTTACGCGCGGCGCGTCTCGATGCTTCGTGAAAGCGGCGTCGTTTCCCGGACTGCGGTGTCCCCGTTGCTCGCGCCGTCCAGCGTAGATGCGCGCGCGCTGAATCGGTTCGATCAAATCGCCTTCGCGGCGGCGCCGGAGTTCGAAGCGATCGACCTTTCTCCCGTCTGCGCTCTGGGCGCCAGTTCCGTCCTGGGGCATACTCACCAGAACAACGTCCTGACCACGATCCGCAACGCCGAGGTTCTGAGCGACTCGACGCCGGTGCTCGCTCTGGAGGCGGCGCGCCGGCGGCGGGTAAATCGCGTCCCAGACGCAGTCCAGCTCTGCTCCAGCCATCGCGTCGTACGGCTTCAGCCGGTCGATTTTCCCGGATTCACGCCGCATTTCCGCCTCTTCGCGCTGGTTTCTGCCGGCCGCGACACGGGAGCCCAGGGTTTTGAAATTCGCCAGCTCGAGATTCACATCCGTTTCTATCTGAACCTGTTTCGCGGTCTCAATGCGGCGGGATTCCGGCTGGCCGATCCCTTGGTGGAGCTTTCCGATCTGACTGTGACGGAGGCTCTCCTGAATGCAGCGGGCTGTTCGCGGGAAGACGTGCGCACATATGTTCGCGCGCACATTCCCGGAAGTTCGCAACGCTTTCTAGAAGAGCGCCGCATAGAGTTGCCATCGAATTTAATCGAACCGCCCGCGCAGCAGCCCCATCTGATTACGTTCAAAGAGCGCGTCTTCGACGTCCTCGCCGCCGAATTTCCCGAAGCGCAATTTCGCTTTAATTTTGCGCGGCTGGAAGGCCTCGGTTACTACGAGAGGTTGTGCCTGCGGATTTCTCCAGAAGCTCCGGATGGCGTTCGTTATGCGGTCGCCGATGGAGGCTTCACCGATTGGACCGCCCGCCTGCTTCAGGACCGCAAGGAACGATGTTTGATCAGCGGCATCGGGAGCGAGTTCGTTTGCCGGCGCTTTCCTGAAGCATGACAAGTGTGGGGCGGCCAATCATGCGTTTGTGCGCGCTATTTCTGGAATCTCTATCAGAAAAGAAACTTTAGGGCGAACTGAACAATCCTCCCACCGGTACCGGCGCTGACGCCCGTGCCCGCGCCGGTGGTGGGTTGATCGCTCGTAATTTGGCCGTAGGTGCCGCTGAGCGTGGCATTGGGAGCCCCCAGCCGCACCGAGTTGGTCAGATTGAACGCTTCCGCGCGGAACTCCATTCGCATGCTTTCACGAATCGGGAACTGGCGAGTGATCGCTTGGTCCCATTCCCAGAAGCCGGGAGATCGAGCCGCGCTCATCCCCATATTCCCGTAGGTCCCCAAAGCCGGCGTGGCCACCGCCGTGGGGTTGAGGTAGTTGACGCAGGGAGCCGGAGAACAGGAAGCTCCTTGATTAGCGGCATAGATATCCGGCAGCACCTGGTTAGGCCGTTGCGGCACAGGATTGGCGCCCGAAGGGGCGAATCCATTCAAGGCATTGTCGCTGCTTGGGTTCAAAATCGGAGTCAGTGGCGGACCGGTGCGCCATGTGTAGATCGTCGAGATATTCCATCCGGCCCCCAAACGGCGCGCCACGGCGCCGGAGAATCGGGGCGTGCTCGCCACTAGCGTGACATTCACGATGTGCCGGGTGTCCAGAGAATTGCCGGTGCAGTCGCCCATGTCCAGGTGACGATTCTGCGGACCATTATTTTGAAACGGCTGGTGGGGATAGACTGCCGCGAGGTTCGAGATATTCGTCGCGGAGAGACCGATGCAGTGGGACCAGGTCCAGTTGGCGCCCAGGTTCAAATTCTGCCCTACCTGATAGCGAGAGTTGAGCAGCAACCCGTTGTAGTGTTGAGTCCCGCTCGCATCGAGGCTCGTAATAGAGCCGTAGGCATTCACATTGGGAGCAGCGGGATTCGTGATCTCGAGCAGGCGGCGAAAGTTTTCGGCGTTCCCGCCGCAGTTGGCTTGAAGGGCCGCGCACTGCGCAAATTGCGCCGCCGTTGACGGGCTGGCGATCACTGGTTTTCCGGGAAGCCAAATCGCCGGATTCAGATCTACGCCCGTCCACAGGTGCGCGATTTCCGTTCCGACGTAAGTGGCGTAGACGAACCATTTGGGTGATAGCTGACGCTGAATCCCGAAGTTCCAGGAATACTGCGCGGAGGTTTTCAAGTTCGGATCGATGGGCAGGAAGCCCTGATAGGGAAGGTTGGGGAACGCGGCATTCTGTGGGTTGAAGTTATATGGGTAGGGATTCCCACCGGCGTAGTTCGCGTAGGGGTTGTCGAGAGGCAGCGAGCCAGGACCGGAGAAACCCTGAACAACGGTGATCCGGAACGGCGCTACCGAAGACGTGTTTTCGTGGATATCCATGCGGATGAAATCGTAGGCAATGCCCGCGCCCAAGCGAATCGCCGTTTTGCCGCTGCCCGTGGGGTCCCAGGCCATCCCCAGCCTCGGTTCGACGTGTCCCCATTGATTGTTCATGGCGGACTTGCCGTTCACTCCCGCGTCACCGACGTAAAGCAATCCGGGAGGAGCTCCTGGAACCACTTTGCTCCGGACATTGCTATAGAAATCGCTCAAGCTGAAGTTGTACGTGTCGCCCTGCTTGAAGGCCATCGGCAGGAAAGGATTCCAGCGGATGCCGTAGGTCAGCGTGAGGCGGCGCGAGGCTTTCCAGGTGTCGGAAGCGTAGAGTCCGAAACGATTCTGAGTCACGTTATCGGGATTGGGGTTCGCCTGGTGCAAGTTCACCACATTTCCGGTTAAGAAATCGATGAGAGGCGTACCGAAGATTCCCGCAAACACGAAAAAGCCCTGCGACCAGGCAAAGGAATGCGCGTTTAGCAGCGAGCGCGACACTCCCCCGCCGAAGCTGAACTGGTGCGATCCGCGCACCATGGAAACGTCGTCATTAAACCCGAAGTTGGTGACGGCATCGCTGCCAACCGCAAAGTTCGTCGGGATATTGATATTAAAGCCGACGCCGGCCATCAGGATGGGGACGAACCCGTAATAGCTGTAAAAATTCATTCCGGCGTCTTTGGGCGTGAAGGGAATTGCTCCTGGGGTGCGGGCGCCGACGCGCGTGCCGGAGAGGCGAAAGGAATTCACGGTCTGGGCGCTGAACGAATAAGTATCTCCCAACGCCAAAGCCTGCGCTTGATCGTCCTGGCCGACCTGATTGGTCGAGAGGATATTGTGCGTGATGTCATAAGGGACTCGAGTGTCGATTCGCGTGATCAGGTACCGCGCGAAGAGGCTTTGCTTCGGGCTGAGTTGATAATCGATTCTGAGAGGCGCCTGAATCTGGTTCTGATGGACCGGCGTCCCAAACAGGACGTGCCCACAGGGATCGTTGGTCTGGGGCAGGTATGAGGAGATCTTGATCGCCGCCGGGCTCATGGCAAAGGGGCCGCTGAAATGGCTCAATACCGCCGGCGAGCTAGCCACGGCCGCGGCGCTGGGGCACCCGGCCGCGATGTATTGGGAAAAATCTCCTTTCAGTTCCGCCGCCGTGGGGACGTACGCGCTGCCGTTGACCAGATTCTGGCGAATCGTGGTTCCTTGATATCCGAGGAAAAAGAAGAGCCTGTCTGTGATGAGGCGCCCGCCAAACGTTCCGCCGAACTGATTGCGTTTTAGCTGATCGTCGCCGGCGGCAAAAAAATCCCTGGCATTTAGATCTGAATTTCGGAAGAATTCAAAGACGTCTCCGTGAAAGGCGTTGGAGCCAGACCTGGTAACTGCGTCTACGGCGGCTCCGGAGTGTCCTCCATTGGAGGCGTCCTGCGCGCTGGTGGAAAGCCGGAACTCTTGGAGCGCATCCGGAAAGGGAAGGGGCATGCTCGTGCCCACGTACGTGTCCAGGTGGGGCGCGCCATCCAGGTTGTATTGCACGCTCCAACTCATTCCTCCCGCCACGGCGATGCTTGGGCCCGTGTTCATGGTGTAGGTCGGGGGCGCCGCCGCCGTGGTGACGGCGAGGCCGGAAAGCGGAATGAGATCAGTGGCCTGTCGTCCGTTCAGCGGCAGATCCAGAATTCTCTGCGTTTCCACTACTGTAGTCCCGACGCCGGCGCCCCGCGTCTCTACCTGGCTGGCGTTGGCCTCCACGACGATCTGCTCGGAGACGCTTCCAACCGCCAGCGTCACCGGGATGGTGGGATTCGTTCCTACCTGCAGTACCACGCCGGTCTGCACGAAACTGCGAAAACCCATTTTCATCGCGTCCAGTCGATAGGGTCCCAGGGGCAGATTCGGTATGACATAGAACCCCGTGTTGTCTGTGATTACGGTCCGCTTGGCTCCGGTTTCCGTTTGGGTAGCCGTGACCTGGACCTCGGGCACCACCGCGCCAGTCTGATCAGTAACCGTACCGCTGATCTGGGCGACTTCTTGCGCCCATGCGCCGGCGGAAACCAGGAAACAAATGCAGGCAAGCGCATATGCGCGAGTCTGTTGTGCGCGAGTGGAAAAGTGGACCTTCATGTGCCCCTCCCCGCCGCTCACGCGAGGGTCGTGGGGGCGCTCCCGTTACTCGCCCCGGCTCGTCGTGGAGCGGTTATTTGGGCACGCACGGCGCTGCCGGCGTGCTGGCGACAACTATACGGCTTCGTTCGCCATCTGTAAAATCGTTTGTTTGGATTATTGGTATTGGTTTGGCAGATAGCTGGGCGTCGTGGCAACCCGCACGCTTCTTGTCTGCGGAGGATTGGAAATCCGAGCGCCCCGTCATGACCAACGCCGCGCGGAATCTGATCGGATTTGAAAGGCGGAGTTGCCGGGGATCTCAAGGAAGGGATGTGGAGGGTTTATCGGTGTTGCCGATAGCTCGAATCGAGAGAATCCATTGTACAGATCACGGCGCACGGGAGTAGGATGATTGAGGTCATGAGGATCGTATGGGCGGCTACGGCGCTCCTGCTATGGCAAGCGATTTCGTGCGCCCAAGGGAGTTTGGTTCTCGTGATTCAGGGCGGGACCTTGATCGATGGCAACGGGGGAGCGCCCATCCGTGAAGTTCAGGTGACGATTCAGGGCAATAAGATCGCCCGCATCGGCAAGAAGGGCGACCCGGTTCCCGCGAATGCTCAACTGATCAGCGCCGACGGAAAGTTCATTCTGCCGGGCCTGTGGGACTCGCAGGCGAATTTCTATTCCTACCAGGGCGAGCCGATGCTCAACAGCGGCGTCACCTCGTTCATAGGAATCGGCGATAACGGCGAGGCGGGCGTTTTCATGCACGAAGGAATCGCCGCAGGGAGGATTCTCGCCCCGCGCCCTTGGGACGCTCCCGTCCATTTTCAGGCGCGAGCCAACCTGAACGGTCTGGAGTCCCCGTATCAGCAGTTACACGTGCTAAAGACGGCTGAGGAAGCGCGCGAATGGACGCGCCGATTGCTAGCACTCGGCGCCGACGTGATTTTCTTTCAAGATGGCAGATGTCCCGATGACGTGGTCAAGGCAGCCTTTGAAGAGGCGCACAGAGCGGGGAAGGCGACTGCCATCCGGTCGGGCGGACCCGAGATTTACGCTCGCAAAGCGGCCGATCTTGGAGCGGATATTATTCCGCACTCCTTGGGCGTAGCCGTAGAGGTCGCCGGCGATAAGATGCCGCCGCTCCCGCAGCCGGTGTTTCAGGAAGTGAGGCCAGGCGCCGTTGCGGGCATGCCGCCCGGCGCTCCGCCTCCCGATGAACTGGAGATCTGGTCTTACATGGACGACGCCAAAGTTCCCGGCGAAATCAAGTATCTGGGGGACCGTCACGTCGGGTTGGTTCCGACGTTCATCGAGAAGGCGATGGGCCTGCCGAAGGGATGGGAGCGCTTCGAGCTGGAGGATCGAAAACTCTTCGGCAATGAAGCGCTGCGCGTCTACTATCCGGAGGAGCGGATTCTGACGCTGCTGGCGAATTACGCCAATCCCGCGCACACGCGTCCGCGCGTCCGGGAGCAACATGAGAAAGGGTTCCAGAACGCCCTGCGTTTTCATCGCATGTATGTGCAAGCGGGCGGGCGTGTTTTATCGGGGAGCGACGGAGGAAACAATGCCACGCCCGGACCGGACGTGCACCACGAAATGGAGATCCTCGCCGATGCGGGCCTCACTCCGATGCAGGTGATTCAGTCCGCGACGAAGTGGCCCGCGGAAGCCGTGAGAGCCGGCAGCCAGCTCGGAACCATCGAAGCCGGGAAGCTGGCGGATGTGATGATCGTGGACGCCGATCCGTTGGCGGATATTCAGAACTTGAAGAAAATCTCGACGGTGATCTTCGACGGCAAGGCGCTCGACGGGAAATATCATCCCTGGTACAACGCTTCGAATCCATTCGGCGGCTCGGGATTCGCGGGACTCCCGCCCGTGGAGAACGGGGCATTCACGTTAATCGTGAAACAGGCAAACTATCGCGAAGGACGCGTCGGCGGAGTGGCGCCCGGACGGCTGCCGCAGCCCGGCATCGAGCGAATCGACACGCAGCGCCACGATTTCGACGATCCGGCGATTTCGCAGGTAAGCGTGCGCGAGGGCGGTCCCACGTTGCGCTTGAAGATACAAGGGTTCAACTTCTTCGACCGCAGCCAAGTGTTCTTCAACGATATTCCCATTCCGTTCGAGCTCAAAAGCATCGTTGAAATGGAGGCGGTCATCGACGAGACGCTCCTACGAAGACCGGGTAGATTTTCGATCCGCGTCAAGAATCCACCACCCGCGGCCAATTTGAACTGGGGTGATGGAGCTTCGAACGTCGCGTGGCTGCTGGTTTCCTACAAGGACTCGTTACTACCCAAGAAATAATCATGCGATTCGCACTCCTGATCGGCGTTGGCGTTGTAATCATTAGCGGCGCTCACGCACAGGGACGTGGCGCCGGCCGAGGAGAGGGGCGCGGCGGCCCTCCGCCAACCCCGAAGGCGGGGGCGCTCTACGATATCACCGGGTACTGGGTATCCGTGGTCACCGAGGACTGGCGATTCCGGATGGTCACTCCACCGAAGGGCGTTTATACCGGCATCACTCTCAACGCGGAAGGCCGGAAAATTGCGGACGCGTGGGATCCCGCCAAAGACGAGGCCGCGGGGGAGCAGTGCAAAAGCTATGGCGCTCCCGCGACCCTGCGCGTGCCGGGCCGGCTCCGCATCACCTGGCAAGACGATCAGACGTTGAAGATGGAAGCCGACGCCGGCCAGCAAACTCGAATCCTCCATTTCGATTCGGCCGAAAGCGGAGCCGGGACCTGGCAGGGTTACTCGAAAGCGACCTGGGAAATGGTTCCAGTGGGCCGGGGCGTGACGCCGGTCGGGTCTTTGAAGGTGGTAACCACCCGGCTGAAACCCGGATATCTGCGGAAAAACGGCGTGCCGTACAGCGCGAATGCCGTACTCACCGAGTACCTGGATCGAGTGAACGAGCCAAACGGCGATGCGTACCTTACGGTCACAACGACCGTCGAGGATCCCACGTATCTCGCCCAACCATTTCTGACGTCATCGCATTACAAGAAGCAACCCGATAGCTCCGGATGGAGGCCCTCGCCTTGTTCAGCAAGATGACCCGCAAGATGACCGTGATCGCACTCGCAACCGTTTTGCTTTCGGCGGCTTTCCTGTTCGCGCAGGGTTTAGATTTTTCCGGCCGCACGAATCAGCCGGCGGGAATGGATCTTTCCGGCACCTGGTACCCGCAGCCGGGGCAAGATTCTGGTCTGATCACCGCGTCGGGGGCGCTGGTGGAATATGGCGGAATCCCTTTGAATGAAGCCGGCCGTCTGTATGCCCTGGCTTGGAGTCCTTCGCGAATCCAGGGGCGGCAGCATCAATGCATGGGGTATGTGCCGCCATATACCTATAATCAACCGGGAAATCTGCGCTTTTGGGAGGAAAGAGATCCGTACACGCAGCGGCTGCTCGCGATCAAACATTATTGGCAGATCAGCGAAGGCACGCGCACGATCTGGCTGGACGACCGGCCCCATCCGTCGCCCTACGCACAGCACACTTGGTCCGGATTCTCGACCGGAAAATACGAAGGCAATACGCTGACCGTTGCCACAACTCATCTAAAGCGCGGTTGGATTCGCGCGAACGGAATGCCGCAGAGCGATGAAGCGACGCTTGTGGAACACTTCATCCGGCACGGGGACCGGATCACGTATCTCTCCGTCGTCAATGATCCCGTTTACTTGGCCGAGCCGTTCAGCCGGACCTATACGCTCGTGCGGAACCAAAAGGAGCCCGACGCCTGGCTGTATGCTTGCGACGACGGAGAGCAGATCCTCGGCCGGCGCGAGGACCAGGTGGAGAGTTACTTCTGGGGGCGGCACCCCTTTCTTCGGGAGTTTGCGGACAAGAACCACATTCCTTTGCTCGCGACGCTCGGGGGGCCGGAAACGATGTATCCAGATCTTTTGGACAAGCTCAAGGATCCGGCGGCGGCTGACAAGGCTGCGCAATCCGAGCTCATTCCCTCTCCCGGCGCGCTGCATGCGAGCCGCGCGGGCGATTCTCTACGGGACGGCGAGATCCACGCGCTGCCCGTGCAAGGCGGCCTTTACATGCTGGTGGGCGACGGCGGGAATGTTGCCGTGCAGGTGGGTGAGCAGGGCGCCATGGTTGTCAACACAGGCGCGGGGCAGCTTTCCGACAAAGTTATCGCGGCTATTGGTAACCTCAGTGAGAAACCCATTCAGTTCATCGTTAATACAAGCTTTCATCCCGATTTTACGGGCGGCAACGTGAAACTAAGGGCGGCTGGATATGATCCAAGCGTGGTCGGCTCGTTTTTCTCCGGGCAGTTTGCCGATGCGGGACAAGGCGCCACCATCATCGGTCACCTGAACGTGCAGGTTCGGCTGACCGCCCTCAAGACTCCGTCGGAAGGATGGCCGAGCGATACTTTTGTGCAGGCTCGCCGCCGAAAATTTCACAATGGGGAGGCAGTGGAAATTCTTTATCAGCCGAACGCGATTTCGGATTCAGACAGCATCGTGCATTTCCGCCGCTCGGACGTGATCGTGACTGGCGATATTTTCAGCACCGTCTCCTATCCGCGAATCGACGCGAAAACCGGTGGCAGTATTCAAGGCGAAATTCAGGCGCTGAATAACATCCTCGACAGGACCGTATACAAGCACGACGAGGAGGGCGGCACGATGATTATCCCCGGACACGGTCGCGTCTGCGACGAGTGGGAAGTGGCGGAATACCGGGACATGCTGGCGATTATTCGCGATCGCGTCGCGGATCTTATCCGCTCCGCCGCGAATCTCGACCAAGTGAAAGCGGCGCGAGTCACGGCGGACTACGACGACCGTTATGGCGCCGTTTCCGGAGCCTGGACTACGGACATGTTCGTTGAGGCGGTATATAACAGTTTGAAGAATCCGCCGAAAACGGCGAG
>DASQJB010000489.1:0-3115 GCA_035631295.1 Bryobacteraceae bacterium
GGCGCGACCGCCCTCCGGCAGCAGGTCAAGCGGAACAAGGCGCGCTTCCCTTCCGACTTCATGTTCCAGCTCACTAGGAAGGAGGCAAATATTTGGTGTCACAAAATGTGATACCAACGCGGAGAAGCCTTAACGTGTCGCTGCCGTATGCTTTCACGCAAGAAAGCGTGGCAATGCTCTCGTCCGTTCTAGCGAGCGCTCGCACGGTCCAAGTGAACATCGCAATCATGCGAGCCTTCGTCGCTCTAAAGCGCCTCGCTGAGAGTCACGAAGATCTCCTGCGCCCAGCCGTGCGCTCGAGGAGAAGTAGGCGCAGCACGACGGCTACATTCGAGAAATCTTCGAAACGCTGAGGAGCATGCTGGAGCCGCCCACGAAGTCCACCCGCCGAATCGGTTTCCGAGTCGACTAACGGTCGCGCTCCATGAGGCGACGGTAGAATCCTTCCGTAAGGTCTGCTGTCTTCTGAGTTGAAAATCGCGCGGAGCCTTCGCGCCCCCGCGACGACATTTCCTTCAGCCGCCGCGGATCCGAAGCGGCCTCCTCTATGGCGCTGGCGAGCGCGCGCGAGTCGCCCGGCTCCACAAGCCATCCCGTTTTCCCCGGTTCAACGATGCTAGCCAAACCGCCCATATCGGACGCCACCACGGGGATGCCGTGCGCCAGCGCTTCCGCCGCCGCCAGCCCCCACCCCTCCGACCGCGAAGGCATGATAAACAAGTCCAAAGCCGCAAAGAACTCTTTGCGATTCGTGACGAATCCCGGCAGCAGCACTCGCGCATCTGGAGCCACGGGCGGCGCTCCGTCGCCCGCAAGAATCATTCGCAGGCCAGGCATGCGATCGCGCAAAATGGCAAAGGCTTCCATCGCCACGTCCTGCCCCTTTTCGCGCGTGAAGGCGCCCAGGTGGCCCACGGCGAAATCGTTCTCGCCGATTCCATATGTCAGCCGCGCGGCGCGGCGCTCTTCGGCGCTTGTTTCTTTCTCCGGACTCTCGATTCCGTTGGGAATGATCTCAATCTTCGTCTCGGGAACGCCCGCGTTCACGAGGACTCGGCGCACCGGCTCCGACACGGCAATCACGCCATGGCAACCCGCTCCGTACTTCAGCGCGTGGATCCGAGGATAGCGGGGCTCGAATGCGACATGCCGGGTCATGACGCGCACGACTGGGAGGCGCATCGCCGCCAGAAACGCGAGATTCTGCGCGCGTCCGCTATGTGCGTGAACGATCTGAACTCCCCTGAGCGCGCGCCGCAGATCCAGCACGCTTCCCAGCGGAACGGAAGTTAAACCATCCTGGTTGGCTCGCTCCGCCAGCGCCGAATTCGCCGGAGTCGCGATCTGTTGAGAATGTCCCCGCTCCCGAAGCCCCCGCGCTAGCGTGAGCAGCGCTTGCTGGCCGCCGCGAAACGCGCGGCCTGTATCGACATGAAGGATAGACAGAGGTTCGGAGATTTCTTCACACCGCCTTGCGCACTTCCGGTCCGCGGAATTTATCACGGCAGGCGGCCGAGCAGAAATAATACGCTTCTCCGGCGATCGTCTTCTGAAGCGAAGAGGAAGCCGCAATGAACGTTCCGCAGACCGGGTCTTTCTTAAGTTCGTCTGCAATAGGCCGTGGAGGCGTCCTCGCCGCAGCGCCTCCAGAAGCCGTTGCACTGGAAGGATGAAATAGCTCCGAGAATCCCTTCAAGATGACTCCCAGAACAGATCGCAGGAGGGTGATCACCAACACCGCTATTACTGCTTCTACGATCCACCGCATGATGATTTGTCATCGCGCACAATGCCACGAGGAGGCTGCGCGCTCACTTCTTTTTGGCGTTCTTGCTTCCGGGCTTATCGAAGTTAGTCTGAATCGAGGATCCCATGGAAGCCAGCATGGCTTTTGCTCCGTCGGCGTTCGGCCCGTTCGGTTGCAACGCCAGATACTTCTGGAACGCCTCCTCGGTTCCCGCTGGTGGCACGATTTTTCCGTCGGGAGTCGTAGTCGCCTTGCCGACTAGCACGATTCCCAGCTGATAATACGCGTCGGCGTAATTCGGATCCACTTCTATGGCTTTCTTGAAAGCGTCTCCGGCTGCGTCGTTCTGCCCCGCGTTCACGAGGATCGCGCCGAAATTGTAGTAGTACTTGCCGGCGTTGGGTGCATCCAGCCCGGCAGCTTTGGTCAGTTCCTCTTTCGCCTTATCCAAGCTCTTGGTCTTGGCCAGCGCCAGGGCGTAATTGTTGTGGTAGGCGGGATCTTCCGGCTTGATCTCAATGGCCTTCTGATAGTACTCGACGCCCTTGGCGAGATCCGCCTGTTGGTCGGCGCCGGTTTTACTGCCCGCGCGTCCGATGTAGCTGTCGGCCAAATGGCTCCAAACTACGTGCTGCTTGGGATCGAGCTGCGACGCTTTGTCGAACTGCTGAACCGCGACGTCCCAATTCTTAGCGTTCTCCGCGTCGCGCCCGGCGTTGAAGGCGTCGTTGAGCTCCTTATTTTTCGCCATCTGCTCTTCCTGCGCCTTCCGCTGCTTTTCGAGCTCGGCCTTCTGAGCGGGACTCAAGCTGCGATTCTCCTCCGGCGGCGGAGCCCCGGCGCCTCCGGCCCCGGCGGAAGCGGCAGCGGCAGCGGCACGAGCTGCGGCTTGCTGTAAATCAAAGTTCACTTCGGCGGGCGCTCCCTGCGTGCGAACGCCACGCATGGCGTCCATCGGCTTGCCGTTCACCTCAATCGTGATATCGTACGTCCCAAACCCAAGGCCGCCGTAATAATAGTGGCCTTTTTTATCGGTCTTGGTGTTGTAGTTTCCTTTGATGTCCTTCCGCTCGATTTTGATGACGGCGCCTTGAAGGGGCTTTCCGTCTTCGCCTTTGACGTCTCCTTCAATCGCAGTGGTTTGCGCCCAGCCGAACGAGGCGAAAAGCAAGGTGAGAGGGGCGCCGATCAGCGCTTTACGTAACAGGGATTGCATAGGCTCTAAAACCTCCAGGCAGGGTCGAATTCGTGAGACCGCAGTCTCAATCCAATAGAATACACCAGCCGGCCCCTGTTCAGTTTCGGAGCGCGGTCCGCTTTCGAGTCCCATTTTGAAAGTCCGGCGGTCTTTTCCCCTCGGCCAGCTAA
>DASQJB010000490.1:0-2178 GCA_035631295.1 Bryobacteraceae bacterium
TCGCGGTACGGCGGAACCAGTGGTGAGTGCGCGCGATGGGCTGCAGAACGTCCGGGTGCTGGATGCGATCCAGCGGGCGGCGGCCAGCGGACAGACCTGCACCATTGGCAAGTGAACTTGCCCTCGGCGTGACGTCGATCAGGAAGTCTTGCCCGGCCGTAGGACCACTCTGTCGAGCCACGCCGCGAGCGCATCGAGGACGTCATCGAGCACCTGCGCGTCCTTCCGGCCTGTCCGTGCCGGCACGTGAAACGAGTGATCGGCATCCGCGAACAGCGTCAACGTCGCGCGCTTGCCGAGCTGCTTGCACACCGGCTTTAGCTGATCGAGAGACGCCAGGTTGTCGCGCGTGCCCTGTAGGAAGAGCATCGGGATCTGCACCGCGAACAGATGTTCGGCGCGGTCCTGCGACGGATGACCGGCCGGATGCAGCGGAAATCCGAGGAATGCCAGTCCGTGGACGCCCTGGAGCGGCGCTTTCGCCTGCGCCTGTGACGTCATCCGGCCACCGAACGACTTGCCGCCAGCGATGAGCGGCATGTCAGGCAACAGGCGTTGCGCCGCGGCCACGGCGGCACGGACTGTTGCTTGCGCGAGCGGCGGCGGGTCGGGCCGCCTGGTGCCGCGCTCCATATATGGAAACTGATAGCGCAATGTCGCAATGCCCTGCGACGCAAGTCCGCGCGCCACATTTTCCATGAAAGGATGTTCCATTCCCGCGCCGGCGCCATGCGCTAGCGCATAGCAAGCCCGCGCGCCGGGAGGATTTTGCAGCAGGCCTGAAATGCGAATGGCGTCGCTGACGGTGATGCTGATGGGTTTGGCGGCTGGGGATGGCATTGATGCGAAATAGTAGGGCGCTGTGGGGATTGAAGCTACGGGCTCCCCTGTATGAAAAACAGCCTATAGAAGACGTAATGAAAACAGCGAGGGCTGGTGGCCAGCCTCTATCACGATTAGCCGGCACCAAGATAGCGGCTTCACGTCATGGCTGGCGGCGGATACTCGGCCTCCCTGCCTCATGGGTTACCACGCGCCAGAAACACGGCCCGCGTCAATAATCCTTGATGGAGAATCTGTCGAAGAATGGGGTCTGTTGGTAGGTGTTTGGCCGCGTGTCCGAGTTGTTTGAGGGCGATGCTTCAGCCCGCGCCTTCTTGGCTGACGCTTCGACCGGCACCTTCTTGGCTGGCGCTTCTGCTCGCGCCGTGCGCGCCTCGGCGGGGATCGGCTGGTGCTCACGCTCTGATTTCGGCTCAGCAGCGAGTACTGCTGGCGAGTTCATGTCGGGTGCGGGCGCCGGTGTATTTGTGAAAGTTTTTTTTGCGTTGTGGTACTGCGGCTCTGGCAGGCCAGTGCGTTGGCTCGTGACTATCGCGGGTGAATTGGTTTTCTCCAGCCTCGCGTCTACAACGAATAGCAGTGCGGTTAGAACCAAGCCTGCCATTGCAAGAAGCGTGAGAGCTGGCATTGCCGCATTCCTGCGCGTTCCTTCAGCCCTCTTTCAAAAGGCTAAGTCCGGCCATCATGTCGCGTCGAGTTACGGTGCCGTGAGAACCGTTCAAATGATTTTGACGAGCGACCGGTATGCTCGGTATCCCATTATTCAATTGAACGTCGTACCCAAAGCGGACTTTCGGGCGCATGTCGGATTCTGGCCCAAAGTGGACATTGGACCTCAGTCCAACTCGACCCTGAAACTAAAAACCCACACAGTCCACGGTGGAAGCGAACGCTGCGTGAAATCCGCGTCGTCACCTATGCAATCCGGCTGATGAAATTGCAGTGATCGAAACTGCGTGGAGGATGCAAGGCACGATGCTCATCCCCGCGCGGTACAGCGGGAGTGCAGTCATATGCAAACGATGTCGAATGCGAGTTCGAAATGATCAAAGGTGGTCGCTTCAACACGGCCACTTTTGTGGCCTTGATCGGGCTCATGTGGGCGGCCGGCGAAGCGAGTGGCGCACAGTGCGGCAGCACAGCGGCGGGCTTTGCGGCGTGGAAGCAGCAGTTCGCCGCTGAGGCGAGGGGAAGGGGCGTGAGCGCTTCAGCCCTTGCAGCTCTGGGCGCGACGAACTATGCGACCGCCACCATCGCCGCTGACCGCGGCCAAAGAAGTTTCAACCTATCGCTCGATCAGTTTCTCGCCAAACGCGGCGGTACGACCATTGTCGC
>DASQJB010000491.1:0-10859 GCA_035631295.1 Bryobacteraceae bacterium
CGAAATTCTCCGCCTGGTCCATACTCCCCGACCCCTTCCACTGCGCCTCCTGGGGATAAGGACACAGCGGCCGCGTGCGATCCACTGTCCCATTGGTGGAATGCGAAGCGACGATCCGATCCGGCGGAGCGCCTCGCTCCACCCAAGCCTCCAAGGCTCTCACGGCATCGAACGTGTTCGGTCCAGGACCGCCGTTGCAGTGGTACATTCCAGGAACCATGAAGAGCCGGAAGAAGCTTTGGGTGTCTGCCAGCCCGCGGCGGGCGCCGCGACCGTCGAAATGAATTACACTTTCGTAATAATTGACGCTGTTCAACGGCGAAATATCTGGGTCTGCCCAGCCGTGGTACTGGATCAGCTTACCCCCGTGCGCGCGAAAAGCAGTCAGATCCGGATTCATATTATCGAAAATCGGCCCCAATTTCTTCTCGATAAAATCCACATCGCTGTCGAAGCCGTCCTTGCGCTCCCAGCGAAAGGAACGGGTGTCCCAGTTCGGATCCTCAAATGCGATGTAGCGGAGGAAAGGCATCCCCAACGTCGTGTGGGAGCCGCGCCCGCGGTCCGTTCCGGTGATCCAGGTCTGCCATCCGCCCGGCCCGGCCTCGCCGCCAGGGAGGATTCCCGGAAAAATCTGCCCGCCATCCGCGGTGCGGGCGCCCTCGTAAATCTTTCGCACAGAGTCCACCTGCGCGGCCGTGAGGCAATCGGAGGCGTCGCCCGCCTTGCACAAAAGTACTGAAGGATCGAAATGGCAGCGCCGTGGGTCGTTGATAACGCCATCCTTGATGCCATCCAGTGCGTCGCACGCGTTATAGACCGCATCGCCGACGATCTGCGTCTTCGCCGCCGGGATGTATCCATCGCCCTGCATGAGCTGCGTGATCCACAAATGCCCGCCGATAAAAAGGCCCGTCAGATTGTTGGCCGGATCTCCGGCTATAATGCCGTCGAAATCGTCCGGGAAACGCTGCGCTTCCGTCAGCGCCTCCTGCCCGCCGCGAGAACATCCGCTGAAGTAGGAGCGCTCCGGCGAGGCGCCATAAAACGCCTTGATAATCGCCTTGTCCGCTTGCGTCATCTCGTGGACCGCGCGAAAGGCATAATCGAAGACCCTCTGCATGTGCCCCTGAGCCCAGTGCCCGTCGCTGTCGGCTGCGTGACCCGTATCGGTGTTGCTGGTCGCGTAGCCGCGGCGCAGCGGATCGAGCATCGCGTCGTAACGGATGGTTCCGGCCAAGCCTCCGTTGCCAACAGCAAGGAACTTACGATTCCAATTCGTCGGCATCCATAGCTCGAAGCGAATGTCGGGGGAAATCGTCGCGGCCACGCGGCAAAAAGCTGGCACATTGGCCGTTGCCGCGCCGCCTCGTCCTCCCGGAACTTGGAACGATCCAGCCGGAACGGAAGCGGTGAGAGTAATCGTAGTGTTGGGCAGAGCCAGCTTGGCGAGGCTTTCACAGGGCTGCTGGGCGAAGGAAAGCGTGGGCAGAAAAACCAAAACTGCGAGAGCTCGACGAACCATCGGCGGACCTCCAAACTCCCGAAGTATACACGAATTTCTTCAATACACCGGCAGAGGCTTTCCTTCGGTCCCAACCCACAAGGTCTGCGTCGCAAACTCCCATGGCGGCAGATCCACTACGCGGGGCTTCAGGACGATCATCAGTTCCGTACGATCCTTACTATAGGTGTCCTGCCGGAACAGATGGCCTACAAGCGGAATCCTGGCAAGACCGGCGACGCCGGTAGAAGCCAGGGAGCGGCTATCTTCCGTCAAGCCGGCGATCACCGCCCATTGGTCGCTTGCCAGACGCACTTTTCCGGTGTATTTTCGCTGCCCAATCGTGGGAATGTTGTCGGCGGTCACGTTGCCGAGAACCTTGAATTCGGCGTCGACGTCCAAGGTGATCTCTCCACCGTCATGCATGGACGGCGTAATTTTAAGCGCCAGCCCTAGATCCACAAAATTCACGGTGGGAGCGTAAGCCGTTCCCGTGCTGCTGGTTCCTCCGCCGGAGTATGCGTTGGTGATGATCGGGTAACGATCGCCGACGAGCAGCGAGCCCGCCTGGCCATCAAGCGCCACGATCTCGGAGTGGAGCAAAGTCTGCGAGGAACTGCGTTGCAGCGTCGCAAAGGCAGCCGCATCGGCGATGCCGATGCCGAAAAGCGTCTTGCCGGCGCCAAACGTCGCAAATCTCGTAAAAGATCCCACGGAGGGAACGTTATTGAACCAATTTCCGAAATTCACGATCTGCGTGGAGGTTGGAAGATTCAAGCCGATGTTTAACGACGAGTTCTTGTCTATGCTGATCAGCTCCACTTCCACTGCGACCTGCCCCCGCAGGCGGCAGAGTGCGAAGAAGAGCTGGCGCGCCGCGATGGCCTTGCCCACGATGTCGCGAAGATACACCATGCGTTTCGCCGGGTCGGCCTGGATACGCCGGATCTCCAGCGTCTGCTGCACCGCCGTCACGATTTCCTGGGCCTCTTGCGCCGAGATTCGCTCTGGGATGGGAATTCCCAGGGCCATCACCGGCTCGGAATCCGCCCGGCGCTGAGGAACGTCGCGCGTGAGCAGGACGGTGTGGTCGTCAAGCGGAATAATGAGGGAATTGGAGGCGGCCTCCAGCGCCCGAAATGCTTCGTCCCTGCTAAGTTCGCCCGTGCGGAACAGAAAATCCGGAGGCGCCTGGTAATCGCTTTCCACCGCAATCTTGATGCCGTACGCCCCTGCAACCCGCTCCGCGATATCCTGCGCTTTCCCACGGATGTCGAATGTCGCCTTGCTGGCGGACGGCTTGAGCCGGGGCGGGGGAAGGGCCTCGGGGAGGGCGCTGATTTCGGCGGGACTCAACTCGCCCGGGGCGAGTTGCGACTGCACGCTTATCTCGGAATCCGGTTCCGCGGTTTTTTGATTTGCGGCAGCGGAATAGGCGGCCGCAGCAGCTAAAGCGTTGAAGCGCTCTTGGAATTTGGCGTTGGAGGGATCTAGGGCCGCTGCCTGCGAATACAAAAGATAAGCATGAAAGCGGTCGCCGGCTCGCTCCGCCTGTTCAGCTTGTTTGAATATCCCCGCCGCATCTTCGGCTGTGCAAAGTGCTCCCGCGGCCAGGAGCATCACGAATCTGGACAAGGCACGGCTCAACTAACCTTGACGCAGCGGGCGCCTGAAGCGTGGAGTGGAATTACGGCAGCCGTCCGGCGATAGCCCGGTTAGCCATCTCAATCAGCCTGTTGCAGCAACCGCTCATCTGGATGGAGACGCTCGCGAGCGTCGAACCGTGGAATTTCAGCCGCGGCGGCTGGCGATGGTCGGGACACCTCAGCTCCGCCACCTTGCGAAGAGTCGCCTCCTTGAATTCGCGCACTGCGTCCGCCGGAGCCGGAACCACAAAATCATTTTACTATAGAATTGTTTCAGCAGGAACTTGTAAGATGGGCTTCGCCGACCAGGCGCCGACACGAGGGTTTGCGTCACATTTGGGCCTTCGTCGTGGCGGAGGCACTCTTGCCTGCCGTCTCGACACTCGTGTCGAGACATGCGGAATCAACAGCTCATGCCTACGGCGCAAAACTAAGTGACATTGGGCTTTCAATCCGTCTCTACGCTCGGCCCGCCCTCACAGCCCCGGCCGTAAGGCCGGGGTTCAGCGCCGCTTGCGCTCTTACGTGCGGATTACGGTTGGCCGCCGGCGGCCCAACCGGCGCGCCTACCTGCAAACCCGACAAATAGGTTCGAGTATTTACCGAACCGGTGCTAACGCGGAGCACGCCGACGGTTGCGGCGTCTGCGATTTCGCGGGCCTTACAGTCGCCTCGGGTTGAACCCACAGCATGACCTGCGTTGCGCCCGCTGTGTCGTCGTCATAAGTCACATGAGCTCGGCCGCAGGTGTCCACCGCCAGGCCGGCAGGCTGGATCTGTCCGCCGCCCGCGCTCAGCAGCGTGTCGCCCAGGGAGGTGCTGATATTCAGTGGCGGCGCGCAGTTGAACCCGTGGCTCCAGCAGCGCGTATAAAAGATGTCGCGCTCGGTGTCGTTGTCCCGATACGACGCATCCACCCATTCCCGCCAGACGGCGATTACATCCCCGGATGGATCCACGCGGATAGCGGGCCAGTCGGTAACGGCGCCGCTGTAGTAAGAAGCCTGAGAAAGATTCGCCGCGACATTGAAATTCACGCCGTCGGTAGAGACAGCTAGCAGGTTATCGCCCGAACCCGCGACATGGTCCAAGTTATTCCAGGCGACATAC
Organism: Bryobacteraceae bacterium; assembly: GCA_035631295.1. Lineage (GTDB taxonomy): Bacteria > Acidobacteriota > Terriglobia > Bryobacterales > Bryobacteraceae > Palsa-187. The sequence continues at coordinate 4,261 of DASQJB010000491.1, forward strand.
ACGACATTGTTGGCGTCGATCGCCAGGGCCGGCTGGCGCGGCGTGATATTGGGATTGCGGAAGCCGGAAGCGTTCGCGGCCGTCTGAAAAGTCGCGCCGCCATCCAGCGACCGCGCCACGAAAATGTCCGGCCCTTGGAGCGAATTATTCGCGGCCCAGGCGACGTACGGACGATCGTGCGAATCGAGGGCCATGGCCGGCGGGGAAGCGATATTCAGCGAGTATGCAGCGGACGAGCTGCTCGACGGATAGTGAATGACCGCGGCCACGGTGGGAAAGGCCGCGCCGCCGTCGCCGGAACTCGCCACTGCGACATCTTCGCGGACCAGTACCAGGGTGCCTGACAATATGGCTACGTTCTCCCGGAGATAGCTGACAAAAACCGCCCCGCTTTGTCCCACCGCGACCGTGGGCATGAAGGCGTGCACCTGGGTTGAAAGGCCACTAATCGTTTCCGGATGCGAAGAAACGTCCACCGGAGGGGAAAACGTTTGTCCGTTATCGGACGAGACGCTGAGCACGATCGCGTCAGTGGCGGCGTTGGAGCGGCGCCAAACGACGTAAATCCGCCCAGAGGCGCTGAGGGCCACGCGTGGCTCGAACCGAAACTCGTCTGGCGAAGTCACATCGGCTTGGTCTAGGATCACCGGAGCATGGCGCGTGCCGTCCGCGGAGATGCGCATGTAGGCAACCTGTTTGGGCGCCCGGCTCACCACTAAAGCGCTATAGACCAAGTGAAAATTTCCTTGTGCGTCGAAGGCGCTCTGCGAGTTATATCCGGGCGAAGCCGTCGGAGTCAGCGCAACCGGCGGGAGCCTCTGAGCGTTAGAGTGCACTGTCACCCGCAATTCGGCGGACCGCTGGACGCCGCCTCTGTCGCCGGTGACCGTGATTGTATACGTGCCCGGCGGCGTATCGAGAGTAGTGGCGGCGGTGAGGGCATTTTCGGACGCCTGAACCGTGACTCCCGCGGGAGGAAACACGGCAGCGGAGAATTTCACGCCGGTGGCGCTGCTGGTCAGCGGAATGGTCGCCGCCGCTCCGGGAAGAAAATCGACCGGGGGCAAGGCGGCGCCGAGCCTACCCCCGAACCCCACAGTGAAATCCGCAATCCCTCCAGTAGCCGGGACCATCGCGATGTAAACGTCCGGGTCCGTGCCGTTGCGGTCGTCGCCCCAGGTCAAATAAAAGTTGTTGCCCGAAGCAACCATCTGGTTGTAGTCGCCGTGGTACCCGGTGCGGAAACCGATAGGCGTAGGCAGCGTCAGCCAACTCTCCGTAGTCACCCGCTGCTGAGTGGGGAAAGTCTTTCCGCCATCGCGCGAGATGGCGAGATACACATCGGTCAGCACGTCGAAAGCCGGGTCGTTGCGGCGGTCGTAAAACGCCACGCCAAGGCTGCCGTCGGCCGCCACCGCCAGAGCAGGTTGAAACTGGTCGGAGGCCGTGTTGTCGTTGTTGACCCGAACCGGCGGGTCCCAGGTGGCGCCGCCGTCGCCGGAATGAGCCAGCAGAATGTCCAGATTGGGCGCACCGCCCGTGTTCCCCAGGAAGTTGCCGGCCACGTACACAGCGCCGCGATTAGGCCCGGAACTCGTATCCACAGCCACCTGGCCAAAAGCCGCTACATCGAATGTCCCGGGCACGTAATCGCTGGATGCGAAACCGTTGGGAGCAAGGGCGGTTACGGGATTGGAAAATGTGGCGCCGCCGTCTGTAGATTTCACGATGCGCAGGCCGGCGGCGCGAGAGTCGTACCAGCTTACGTAGATCTCTCCACTCGGTCCGACGGCGATAAAGGCCCCTTGGACGCTCTGGCGGGCATTGGCTTCTGCCGCGCTGATCGTGGTCAAGGGCGTCGCCTGCGACCACGTCCGGCCGCCGTCGGTAGATCGCATGAAGTCGATGCTGTCCTGCCCGCTGCTGACAAATCGCGTGCAAGCGACGTAAATGTTGCCTTGGTATGGGCTGCCTGCAATGTTGTCTACCGTCATCCAGTCTTTGTCTAGCGAACTGCTGACGCCGCCCAGGCTTGCGCTGGCGTTCACGGGCGCGCTCCAGGTGGCGCCGCCATCGTCCGAGTAGGTCACCGCGACGGCAAGCAGGCCCACCGCATTCCCGGCAAGATAGGATTCGTAGAACCTCCCCTTCGGACCAGCAGCCAGAACCGGGTCGCCTGAGTCTGCGACAACGCCCGGAAAAGAGGGCAATTGGCCGACCGACCAGTTTGTTCCAGCGTCGGACGAAAAGGCTACGGCTCGCGAATACGGATCGCTGTTGAACCCGACTAGAAGGTGTTGGCCGTTGATCGCTAGAGTGGTTTCGCTTTCGAGCCGCCGGCCGGACTGGGTCATGGCCGCCGAAACATCGACATTGGTTCCAGGAACCAGGGGTCCCAAAGCCGCGCGCGGAGCCGCGCCCGTGGATCCTTTCAGGGATGTCCGGCCTACGTTTGTGCGGCTCAGACTATCGAGGGAACCGCCGGCGCCGGTGCCATAGCCGTACTTGTTTAACAGGAACTGCCGCGCCGCCTCAGAGAGGAGGTCAAACCTCCAGTCATACAACATCCACTGATCGTCCGCGGATCCGTAACCCGGCTCCAATTCTGGTGCCTGCTCGGCGATTAAAGCCGAGATGGAATTTTGGCCCGGAAGCAGCACCTGCTGGCCGGAGATCGCAGTGGCCAGACATAAGGCAATGTACACTTTGCGCATCGCGCCCGTTTTTCTCCGTTACGTATTCAGGATTGCTGGAACTTAAAAAGTCTAAGGCAGTCATTACCGCTTTGGCAAGGCCGGATAGTGTCCTAATCTTGCGGTCCGTAACTCTATCCGCTGTGTGCGGCCCGTCGTTCGGTGCAAAATAAGCTCTCCGGCCGGAGCGCCGCGGCGGCAGTCCCCATCCTTGGTCAAGCGCAAACTCCCTCGGGCCAGTCGTTTGAAGCTTAAACCTGCGCGCAGATCACGGTCCGCCTGCATATCCTTGCGTCGGTGAGAGCCGACAATCGTCTGGGCCCGGGAATTGGCTTTGCTCGTTCAAAAAAAATATTTCGCCTCTGCGGCCTCGGCCGGCCTAAATTCGGAGCCGGGTTAATCTTGGAGATCATGGAGATTACCGACGTCTCCGGCTACCCCGGTCATGCCGAGCGCGTATTCTCTCCTCGCGACGAGGAAGAATTAGCGGAGATCCTCAAGCGCGCCTCAGCCGAGCGCGTTCCGGTCACGGTGATGGGTGCGCTCACCGGATTGACCGGCGGCGCCGCGCCGCAAGGGGGCTGGGGAATCTCGATGGCGAAATTTCGCCGATTGGAAATTCATCCCGGCTGCGCCCGCGTAGGGACCGGAATCGCGCTCAAGGAAGTTCAAGCGGTCGCCGCCGCAAGCGGTCAATTCTACCCGCCGGACCCGACGGAAAACACCGCCTCGCTGGGCGGCAACATCGCCGCCAACGCCAGCGGCTCGCGGAGCTTTCTCTATGGAGCGACGCGGCGCCATGTTCTCATGCTGCGAGCCGTGTTGATGGACGGCCGCGTCGTAGAATACCGCCGAGGGACTGCCATAGATTTCGACGTCCCCCGGATCCCTTTGCCCCGGACCACTAAACATTCTGCGGGATATCCGCTCGTGCCGGGCATGGATCTCGTCGATCTCTTTGTCGGCAGCGAAGGGACTTTGGGAATCGTGACGGAGGCGGAGCTGCAACTGCTGCCCGCTCCAAAAGAAATCATGATGGGCGTCGTATTTTTTCCATCGGAGGACGCCGCGCTAGACGCCGTAGAGCGTTGGAGTCCCACGCCAGGATTGAGAATGCTGGAATTCCTGGACCCGGGGGCGCTCGAAATGATGGAGGAGCCGCATCAGGCTGCATTAATCGTGGAGCAGGAGGCCGAAATCGATCTGGACATGAAGGGCGCGTTGGAAAGCAAGTCGTGGTTCGCAACTTCGGCTGCCGACCGCGAGCGCTTCCGCCAGTTTCGCCACGCTTTGGGCGAGCGAGCCAATGAGCGCATCCGCCGCGGCGGCTTCATGAAACTCGGCACCGATTACGCCGTGCCGCGTGAACGCGGCCGCGAAATTGTCGAACTCTATCATAAGACTCTCGATCGTGACCTGAAGCTGCCCTACGTGATATACGGCCACATCGGTGATGCGCACGTCCACATCAACACGTTTCCGGCGACCAAAGAGGATTTCGACCGCGCCAAGTCGGTGCTGGAAGGCTTGGCGTATCCGGTCGTCGCAATGGGCGGCACGGTGGGCGCCGAGCACGGCCTGGGCAAGCGCAAAGCCCATCTGCTCTCGATCCAATACGGCCCGGATACGATTGAAGCGATGCGCGCCGTGAAGCGGCGTTTCGATCCCGAGTGGCTGCTGGGGCGCGGCAACCTGTTTACGGAAGTATGAGTTGGTAATCTGATAACGAACTCATGACCGCCGCATCCGATTTCAAAACTCTCCCTGCACGGTATTACACCGATCCGGATCAGTTCAAAAAAGAAGTGGAGGCGTTCTATTGCCAAAACTGGGTATGCGCCGGGCGGGCCGATACCATTCCCAATTCCGGCGACTACTTCGTGCGCGATGTGGCGGGCGAGAGCATCGTCATTCTGCGCGATACAGCCGGCCAAGTGCGCGCTTTCTTCGACGTTTGCCGGCATCGCGGAACGCGCCTATGCGAGGCGCCGGAAGGCAACTTCGGATCGCGGATCAGATGTCCTTATCACAACTGGACATATGCGCTCGACGGCCGTCTGCTCGGCGCGCCGCATATGGATGGTCCTCTGTGCGAAGGATTCCGGCGCGAGGATTATCCGCTGCATTCCGTCCGTACCGCCCTTTGGGACGGCCACATCTTTATCCACCTGGGCGAGCATCCCGAACCGCTCGAAACGCAGCTCGGCGATCTTCCGCGGAAGTTCGCTTCCTGGAGCATGGGAGATCTGCGTCTCCACCGCCGCATCGTCTACGATTTGAACGCCAACTGGAAGCTCTTCATCCTGAACTACAACGAATGTTTGCACTGTCCGTCCGTGCACCCCGAATTGAACCGGCTCACCGATTATCTGGGCGCGGATAACGATCCTCCCGCGCGCGGCTATATCGGTGGGGCGATGGGATTCCGCAATGGCGCTGAAACCATGAGCTTCACCGGTGAAAAGCGCCGTGAGTTCCTTCCCGGCTTGAACGCAAACGAGCGGCGCAAAGTCTGCTATTACGCCATCTATCCGAACTTGCTGCTCAGCCTAAACCCCGACTACATGATGATCCACACCCTCTGGCCCAAAGCCGTGGACCGCACCCAAATTCTCTGCGAGTTCTACTTTCATCCGGCCGAAATGGCCAAACCTGAGTTCCACGCCGATGACGCGATCGAATTTTGGGACAGGATCAACCGGGAGGACTGGCATATCGTGGAGATGTCTCAGGCAGGGATCCAGTCGCGCGCGTACCGGCCCGGACCATATTCGCACCGTGAGACGCTGCTGCACGCCTTCGATCAACTGGTGCTGGAGCGCGAGCGCGAGGCGGGGTAAAGCGCACAGCGAATGCGTTGTGCGCGATCAAGGAATCAATCGTGGCGCTTCCCTCCATCGTCATCGTCGGTCGCCCCAACGTTGGCAAGTCCACGCTGTTTAACGCCATCCTGGGAACGCGCCGCTCAATCGTAGGCGACGAGCCCGGCATCACGCGCGACCGCATTCACGGCGAGGCCATTCATCGCGGGCGTAAATTCGAGCTGATCGACACAGGCGGCATCATTCCCAATGACGCGGAATTGATTCCGAGCCAAATCCTGAAACAGGCTCACGTAGCATTGGAGCGCGCCGCGCACGTGATCTTTCTCATCGACGGCCGTGCAGAGGTCACTTCCGCCGATCGCGAACTGGCCGCTATGCTTCGCCGTTTGGGCAAGCCGGTCGCTCTGGCTGTCAACAAGATCGACAGTAACAGCCGTGCTGACCTGGCGCACGAGTTCCACGAGCTGGGTTTCCAGAATCTGTTTCCCGTTTCCGCGGAACACCATTTGGGCTTGGGCGAGCTGCTGGATCACATCACGGCGGAAATCCCAACTCTAGAGCCCGCTCCGGAAACGGAAGCGCCATCGCGAATCAAGGTCGCGATCATCGGCCGGCCGAACGCCGGAAAATCGACTTTACTGAACGCGCTGACCGGTTCCGAGCGCGCGATTGTCTCGCCTGTTCCCGGCACCACGCGCGACGCCGTGGATGAGGCCGTGACGCTGGAAGGCGTAGAGTACGTCTTCGTGGATACCGCCGGCATCCGCCGCAAGGGCAAGACGAAGTTGATGGCGGAGAAGTTGAGCGTGGTGATGGCGCGCCGCCATTTGCGCATGGCCAACGTCGCGATCTTGGTTTTGGACGCAAGCGAAGGAGTGGCCGCTCTGGACGCCACCATTGCCGGCTATGCGCATGAGGAGGGTCGGGCCATTGTCGTGTGCGTCAATAAATGGGACGCAAGCCGGGAGCCGAGCAAACGCAAATTCCTCGAAACCATCCGTGACCGGCTGAAGTTCCTGGATTACGCCCCCGTGGTCTTTCTGTCGGCCCTGAAGCGGCAAGGCACGCGCACACTGTTTCC
>DASQJB010000492.1:0-5755 GCA_035631295.1 Bryobacteraceae bacterium
TAGTGCGGTCGTCGTACATTGTTAATAAAATCCCTTCGATCCGAAGGGGATGCGAGAAACCCTCCCGCACTTTATCGATCGTATCCATCAACTGCGATATACCTTCAAGCGCGAAAAATTCGCACTGGATCGGAATCAGGACGGAATCTGCTGAAACTAAAGCATTTAAAGTTAGGAGGTCAAGCGCGGGTGGGCAGTCGATCAAGATGTGGCTGTAACGGTCACGAATCGGCTCAATCGCTTTCCGAAGTACAAATTCCCGCTCTGGGACGTCCACAAGCTCCAGATTCGCCGCCACCAAATTCTTATCCGCCGGGACAATCTCCAACCCTTCGCACTCAGTTTTCAAAACGGCGTCCTGCAGCGCAGCCCTGCCCGATATCACGTCGTAAACCGTTGATACTAAATTGTTTTTATCAATCCCCAAGCCGCTCGATGAATTCCCCTGCGGATCCGAATCAATCAGGAGAATTCGCAGGTCATTCGCTGCGAGCGATGCCCCAAGATTCACCGCCGTCGTCGTCTTCCCTACGCCGCCCTTTTGATTTGTAATCGCGATTACTCTTGACACGTTTTCGTTAAATCTTATCACGATAGTGTTCCACGTGAAACCCTAGTCATGCTGTGGCTTTAGTTCCACGTGGAACACATCGACGATTCGGTCGCGACCCCAAGGAAGCTCGAACAGCTCGGAGTCCGGAAAAGCGGCACGACGAGATAACAGCAGAGCGGAATTCGGCGCAAGACCCAGAGTGCGAACGCGGGCAGGCAGGACGGCTCGTGCCACGATCCAGTCGAAGCGCTCGGAACAAACCTCCGCTCGGGCCGCGAACACATGAAGATTCGGGATGCCGTTAGCGGCCTCCCGGAGAAAGACGGCTTTGCGCTGGTGTGATTCGATCAGCGTCAGGTTTAGGTCGGGGCGGATGATTGCTATCGGGATTCCTGGAAAGCCCGCGCCAGAGCCGACGTCAGCGATGCGCAGCGGCCCAGGAGGCAGCTTGAGACCCAGGAATAGACTCTCGCAATAATTTAGCCTCACGTTTTCTAAGAGATCGTCAATACGCGTCAGATTCAGTGTGCGATTCCAGTGCTGCAATAGAAGAAAGTGCTTCTCGAGGAGATCGAGTTGATGGAGAGAAAGAGTCGCGTACGGCCTGAATTCCTCAGACAGCAGCTCGCGAAAGGCCAAGGTACACGTCCAAAACTGCAATCGCCGCCGGGGTGACGCCGGGGATGCGGCTAGCCTGCCCAAGAGTCGCAGGCCGAACCCGGGAGAGCTTCTGGCGCACCTCCGTCGAGAGGCCTGGAATCACATCATAGGCGAACTCAGTGGGAATTCGCCGCCTCTCCGAATCCTTCAGCCGTGCGACGTGGCGATCCTGTTGGGCGATGTAACCAGCATACTTAACTTCCGTTTCGACGGTCTCTGCGACACCACGAATGAGGTTTGGGGGCAACCCACGAAGCTCGGCGATCTTCGATTCAGGACGGCGGAGCCACTCCACCAACCGGTTGTCTTCTAACAGCGCGCGAAGCTGCCTCTTCTGCTCTTGCTTGTGACAAAACAAATCCCAGCGCCTCTCGCCGACAAGCCCTAACCTGCGGCCGATCGGAGTCAGGCGCTCGTCAGCATTGTCGATCCGGAGATGGAGCCGAAACTCCGCCCGGGAAGTGAACATCCGGTAAGGCTCGTCGGCCCCTTTCGTCACGAGGTCGTCGATGAGGATGCCGATATATCCTTCTGTTCGCGAAACAACTACCGGTTCAGAGCCACCGATAAGACAAGCGGCATTTAAGCCGGCGATGAGCCCCTGACAAGCCGCTTCTTCATAGCCGGACGTCCCATTGATCTGACCCGCCAGGAACAGCCCCGAAATCCGGCGGACTTCAAGGGAAGCGCTTAGCTCTCGCGGATCGATTGCGTCGTATTCGATGGCGTAACCCGGACGGATCATCTCCGCATTTTCCAAGCCCGGGACCGAGGCGACCATGCGAGTCTGCACGTCCGCCGGCATGCTGGTGGACATGCCGTTTACGTAAATCTCATAAGTATCCAGACCCTCCGGCTCAAGGAAGATTTGATGCCGCAGTTTCTCCGGGAATTTGATGATCTTATCTTCGATCGAAGGGCAGTAGCGAGGCCCAATGCCCTCAATTTGACCGCTGTAGAGAGGAGAGCGGGGAATATTGCTACGAAGAATTTCGTGCGTTTCAGAACTGGTGTACGCGATATAACAAGGCGCCTGCTTTTTCTCTATCTTATTGGTAATAAACGAGAAAGGAGTAGGATCGGGGTCGCCGTGCTGTACTTCAAATCTGGACCAATCGATCGTGCGGCCGTCCAGACGCGGCGGGGTTCCGGTCTTGAGCCGATTCCATTCCAGCCCCAGGCTGCGCAGTTGATCGCCAAGAAGGTTCGAAGGCGCCTCCCCGCTACGACCGCAACTATATTTCTGCTCGCCGATGTGGGCCAAACCATTCAGAAAGGTTCCCGTTGTGATGACTACAGCATCCGACTCCAGCGCCCGTCCATCGCGAAGCTGAACGCCGCGGATGCGGCCATCGGAAAGGATCAACTGGGCGACTTCCGCTTGAACGATCCGTAGATTCGGCTCGGACTCCAGGACTTCGCGCATCCGGAGGCGGTACTGCTTTTTGTCGCACTGCGCGCGAGGCGACCATACGGCCGGCCCGCGGCTGGTATTGAGGAGGCGAAACTGAATGCCAACAGCGTCGGTGATTTCGCCCATGACGCCGCCGAGCGCATCAATTTCGCGGACCAGATGACCCTTGGCGATTCCGCCGACCGCTGGATTGCATGACATTTGCGCGATCAGATCCACATTCATGGTGACCATGGCGGTCCGAAGACCGAGGCGGGCGCAGGCGCGTGCGGCTTCGCAGCCCGCGTGACCGGCTCCAACAACGACGACTTGATAGCGGGTGGGCACAGTTCCGGGGAGGCCGCTCCCTCGCGGTCACGGCTCACAGACATTTTATCGTGACGCGATAAACTGGCGGTGTTCCCATGAAGATCTTGATTATCGGGAGTGGCGGGCGGGAGCACGCGCTGGCGTGGAAGCTGGCGCGCGCAGGACATCAGGTTTTCGGAGCACCGGGGAATCCGGGCATTGCGCAAGAAGGCCAAATCCTCCCAACCACCGATTATCTTGCCGCAGCCCATTCCCTGCGGCCGGATCTCACCGTTGTGGGTCCGGAAGGGCCATTGGTAGCGGGAATTGCTGATCAATTTCGCGCGGCGGGGATGCGAATTGTGGGGCCCTCGCCAGAAAACGCGCAGCTAGAAGGCAGCAAAATTCATGCGAAGGAATTCATGCAGCGGCTGGGAATTCCTACGGCGCGTTTCTTTCGCGCCGAGAGCCAGCAGGAAGGAATCGAGGCGCTGAAGCGATTCGAGTATCCGGTGGTAGTGAAGGCGGATGGGCTGGCGGCGGGGAAGGGAGTGGTGATCGCCCAAGATCGCGCGCAAGCCGAATCGGCGGTGCGAGTGCTCGGGCCGCGGCTGGTGATCGAAGAATTTCTCGTAGGTGAAGAAGCGAGTTTCATCGCGCTTTGCGACGGGAAGATGGCCCTCCCGCTCGAGGCGACGCAAGATCACAAGGCAGTCTGCGACGGCGACACCGGTCCGAATACGGGCGGGATGGGAGCGTATTGCGACGGGCGGATTTTGACGGCCGAGCAGACAAGCGCAATCTTGGACCGGATCGTTCAGCCGGTGGTGGAAGCAACGTCGTTCACTGGTTTTTTGTATGCAGGCTTGATGATGACGTCCGGGGCAGCCAAGGTTTTGGAATTCAATGTGAGGCTGGGAGATCCGGAGACGCAGCCTCTGATGCACCGGCTGGATTGCGATTTCGGCGAGGCTCTCCTGCGAGCTGCCACCGGGGATCTGAGAGGCGCGAACCTTCGCTGGAAGACGGATCCGTCCGTTTGCGTGGTCTTGGCCGCGGCGGGTTACCCCGGCGAACCGCGAACGGGAGATCGAATCGCGGGAATCGAAGGTTGCGGCGCGGATGTGTTCCACGCCGGGACTCGAATGGGCCCGCATGGATTGGAAACGGCCGGCGGCCGAGTCCTCGGAGTAACGGCCCGTGGTGAGACTTTGCGCTCGGCGATCGACAATGTTTATGTAGCCGCGGAACGAATTCATTTCGGGGGAATGCATTTCCGGCGGGATATTGGCCAGAAAGGATTAAGGCGGTGGCAGGAAACCCCGCAATAGTTCGCTTGCAAGCTGGGCGCGTTGATACCAAAATGATTGAATGGTTCTGGACGTCGGATGCGGGACTCGGAAGGCAGAACCAGACGCGCTGGGGATCGACTTTTCGCCCCGCTCGGCCGCCGACGTGGTTTGGAACCTCGATGACTTTCCCTGGCCGCTGGAAAGCGACGCTTTCGAGCGGATTCACATGTCTCACATCATTGAGCACGTCCGGGATGTGATGCGGACGATGGCGGAGATTCACCGCGTGGGGCGGGCGGGAGCGGACGTCTTTGTCGTGACGCCGCATTTCAGCTCGCATAATTCCTATATCGATCCCACTCACGTGCGCCACCTGTCGGCTCGGAGCTTTGAGTATTTCACGGGAAAGGATTTTCCCACCTTTCCGGCGTCGAAGATTGCATTCCGCATTGAGAAAGTAGATCTGACATTCGGAAAAAATATGCTGCTGGACGGAGTCGGCAGATGGCTGGCGCACCACAATTTGGAGTGGTACGAGCGGCATGCGGCTTGGGTATTTCCGGCGCAGGACATTCTTTGCCATCTTAAGGTCGTGAAGTGATAGCTCGCGCCTCGGACGGAGAGCGGTTCACGTGGTGGGCGCGCAAGCTCTTGCTGGCGGCATGTCTGGCCGGTGGAACCCTGGCGGCGTTGCGGATCTGGATTGGTCCTAACCGGCTGGTCAATTCGCCCTTGAATGTGGAAGGCGCTTTCGCGGTCGGGGCGCTGTTGCTGCTAGCGTCGCAAGGAGTCAGAGGTCACTCCGACGCGGGGTTCAACGACCCGGAGTCAGGACTCACGCGCCGGATTGAAGCCGAGGACCGGTGGATGGCGGCCGGAATTGCGGTGCTGGTGGCCGCCACATATTGGCCGGCCCTTTCCATGCCCCTTTTGTACGACGATTATTCCCACGCCGATAAGATCACGCGGGCCGGCGCCGGATTCTGGAAGGAACAGATCCTGGATGGACGGAGCGGATTTTTCCGGCCGCTGGGAATGTACATGTATCGCATGGACACGCTCTGGGCGGGGCGGAATCCGTTTTTATGGCGGCTCGATAACGTGATTCTTCACGCGCTGAATGCCGTGCTGATGTTACTGCTGGGGCGGCGGCTAGGGCTAGGCGCGTGGACGGCGGGATTCGCGGCCCTGCTTTTCGCCTGGCACGGATCGCGGCCGGAATCGGTGGGCTGGGTGGCGGCGCGATTCGACCTGCTCGCTGCGGCGTTTGTGTTCGCCGGACTATTGCTGCTGTTCCGCTACGCCGAGCGGCCTAGTGCGGCGGTGCTGTGCGCCGCACTGGCCATGTGCGTCTGCGGATTGCTCTCAAAAGAAGAAGCCTTCGTATTTCCCTTGCTTGGCACGGTGCTCCTGTGGCGGAAGGTTTCCTGCCGCGTGCTGGGGGCGTTCTACGGCGTAACGGCGGCGGTGTTCCTGTATCGATGGAGGCTGCTAGGCGGAATCGGCGGTTATTTGACAAAGGGCGGAGAGCCGACGATCTTCATCTTC
>DASQJB010000493.1:0-2516 GCA_035631295.1 Bryobacteraceae bacterium
TGAAGGACATCCTCGAAGAGTCGTTCGGAGTAATCGTCTACCAGGAGCAGGTGATGCAGATCGCGAGCCGCCTGGCGGGCTATTCCCTAGGCGAAGCCGATCTGCTCCGCCGCGCTATGGGGAAGAAGAAGGCCGAAGAAATGGCCAAGCAACGCGAGCGCTTTTTGACGGGGGCCAAAGCCAAGGGCCACGCGCAGCGCAAGGTGGACAAGATATTCGATCAAATGGCGAAATTCGCCGGGTACGGCTTCAATAAGTCGCATTCGGCGGCGCACGCGTATCTGGCGTTCGTGATCGCATATCTCAAAACGCATTATCCTTTGGAATTTATGTCGGCGCTGCTGACGTCGGAAACCGGGAATATTTCAAAGATCGTCAAATATTCCAACGAGTGCAAGGAAATGGGCATTCGCGTGTTGCCGCCGGACGTAAATTCTTCCGAGTTTACGTTTTCACCCGTCCGTGACGGAGCAGAGCGGGGCATCCGCTTCGGCTTGGGCGCCATTAAGAACGTGGGGCCGAACGCCGTGGAGTGCGTCACGCGAGCGCGGGCGGAGGGCGGCGCATTCCGGTCGTTCTACGATTTTTGCGAGCGCGTTGATCTAGGCACGGTGAACCGGCGCCTGATCGAGAGCTTCATCAAAGCCGGGGCCATGGATTCGCTCGGCGCGACACGAGCGCAGCTTTTTGCGGTTATCGACAGCGCGATGGAGAATGGAGCCCGCGTGTCACGGGACCGGGCGCACGGACAATCCGGCTTGTTTTCCACGCTCATGGCGGATTTGCCGGCCGTCGAGCGTCCTTTGCCGAACGTTCCGGATTGGACCGGCCAGGAGAAACTCACGGGCGAAAAGGAAGTCCTGGGCTTCTACATCACGGGTCATCCACTGGATCAGTATTTGGACAAAGCCGGGGAACTGGCCACGCACCGGACCTCCGAGCTGGAAGGGCTTCCCAAGAACACCGAGGTCGCGTTGTGTGGCATCCTGACGGGCATTCAGCGCAAGCGCAATAAAGAGGGCAAACTGTGGGCCGCGCTCCAAGTGGAGGATCTGGAGGGCTCCGTGGAAGCAATGGTGTTTTCGACCCAGTACGAACGGCTGCTGGGGGCGCTTCAGGAAGACAAAGCCGTCCTGGCGCGCGGACTGGTGTTGCCGGAGGAAAACGCTCCGCCCAAAATCTCGCTCCAGGACATCGTTCCCCTGGAGGTGGCGAGCATGAATCTGCCTTCGCTGATTTCCATCCGGGTTCCTTTGAACGGATCGGCGGAAGGCGGCCGCGCTTCGGCTCTGCACGATCTATTCGAGCGGAAACCCGGCGGCACGGAGGTCCGGCTGCGGCTGGAGAAGTTGCGCGATTTTTCGGTGATATTGGACCTCAGCGCGAAGGTCCGTCCGGACAAGGAATTTTGCGCTGAGCTGGCGCGAATTTGCGGCAAGGAAGCACTGGAGATTCTAGCGGGCTGAGGCGGCTGCCGCCCTTGGCCGCGCGCTCCTGGCGGATCGCAGGGCCTTGACGGGGTTGGGAAAAAACATTCCGGTGCGCGACCGGTATTTCTGATAGGCAGCAGCTAGCGCCCTACGGGCGAATTTGCCTTCCTCCATGCCGGCCGCGCGTGCGTAAACGATTCCCATGGCAAGCGCGGTAGCGATGAGCCCTAGACGGTCCGTGGCGACGACGCCCCCGATCCAGACCAGCAGATAAGAACAGTACAGAGGATGGCGCACCACGTGATAGGGGCCCTGCTGCACCAGGTGGAGAGGATCGTCCGGAGAAAAGGCGGCGGAAAGCGGCTGGCCCCGATTGGCTCGGATGGCCCACCAGAACAGGCCCAGACCGGATAAGTACAAGCAAGCGCCACCCAGAGCTTGCCGCGCGGCGACGTGGGGCGTGGCGGCAATGGCCGCGAGGTGGAGTAGAGCGAAGGCGCTGCCGCAGACGCGGATCAGCTTCAAGCCGGCGTTGTCGCCGCCGGGCTGCGTGAAGAACTTACGCATGCCCCACTGGAAGCTCGCGAGCGAGCCAATGAGACCCGCCGCCAAAACGACCGGCCAGATCATGCCGCCCCCGCGGCCAAAGCCGGCCGCATCCCCGCGAAATCCCATCCCGGATTCACGAACCTCCTTTCGGGCTTCGCCTCACAATCGGCGATCACTCGAATATTCGGCAACTCCGCCCGGATTTCTGCGATCCACGCCGCATAGCGCGCATTAGGCTCCCAGAAGTAAAAGCGCAGGATCTCCATTTCGCACTGGTGTATAGGAAGAGCTCCGCATCATCCTGTTGCAAGGGACGCGCGCCAAGCCTTCGAAGGATTGATGCCGAGCTGTTTCGATGGGTGGCTGTGGCAAGTCCCACGCCGCCGCCGAGAGCTTGCCCTAGACCGTAAGTGGTGAGAACCATACGAACCGCTTCCGGCGTGCCCGGGACTTCCTCGCTCAGGGCCGATCCGCCCCCTTCCGCGCATGACAAGCCCAAGCGGCGGATCGAGGCAAGCTCCAGCTCGAAGGCGCTCG
>DASQJB010000494.1:0-4391 GCA_035631295.1 Bryobacteraceae bacterium
GCCGCGAACATCCCCAACAGCGTCCGCACTTCGGCGGCGTTCAGTTTCGTCCCGCAGCATGCGATCGCCTGGTCCAACCCGGAAAGCGAGTCCCGGACGCTTCCTTCGCCTGCCTGCGCCAGAACGCTCAGCGTTTCTTTGTCGGCCTCGATTCCCTCCAGCCGCGCGATCTCCTCCATCCGCCCCACCAGCTCGTTGAAATCCACTGAGCGGAAGTTGAACTGCTGACATCGCGAAGCGATCGTCACAGGAATCTTGTGGGCTTCCGTGGTGCACAGCAGAAACACCACCCACTCGGGCGGCTCCTCCAACGTCTTCAGCAACGCGTTGAAAGCCTCGGATGTGATCTGATGCGCTTCGTCGATGATAAAAATCTTGTACCGGTCGCGTGCTGGCCGGAACCGTACGTTTTCCCGCAGCTCGCGCATTTCGTTGATGCCGCGGTTCGACGCCGCGTCGATCTCGATCACGTCCAGTCCGGATCCTGCCGCAATCTCTTTGCAACTCGCGCACACGCCGCACGGGGTCGCGGTCGGTCCTTTCTCGCAGTTCAGGCACCGCGCCAGAATGCGCGCCACAGTAGTCTTTCCCGTCCCGCGCTGGCCCGAAAAGATGTAGCCGTGCGCAATGCGCCCCTGCGTAATCGCGTTTTCCAGAGTGACCTTCACGTGCTCCTGGCCGATCAGCTCCGCAAAGCTTTGCGGCCGGTATTTGCGAGCGATCACCTTGTACATGAGTGGAAATTGGTATGGATGGCTAGCGGGAAATTATGCCAGACCCCGGGTGATCCGCGGCACACAGGTTGAACCACTACCGTTGCTTCCTTCCGGACCTGGCGGGGTTCGCGGCCGCCCGTTGCACGAAGCCCGGAGCCTGACAACCTCCCATGCTAGCACTGGTTGGGTTTGTGGGGACTGGCTTTTAGCTGCCGCCGGGCTTTGCCCGGCGTCCGCGTCTCCACGCTAAACCGCGACTACTTCCAAAATCAGACACTTCAGATACAGCGTTTCCGGCACGGTCAACAAAATCGGATGGTCGGACGCCTGCGTCCGCCGCTCCAGCACGCGCAGCGTTTTTCCCGCATCCAGCGCGGCTTGCGCCACGATTTCGAGCAACGCCGCTTCGCTCATATGGTGCGAGCAGGAACAAGTGACCAGAATTCCGCCTGGATCCAGCAGCCGGAGCGCCCGCAAATTGATCTCTTTATAACCCCGCTCCGCCCCTTCCAGCTGCGAGCGGGATTTCGCAAAGGCCGGCGGATCCAGCACCACCATCGAATAACGCCGCTCAATTCCTTTCAGGAAATCGAATACGTCGGCTCGCAGGGACTGGATGTTCCCAATTCCGTTGGAGCGGGCATTTTCTTCCGCGATCTCCAACGCCGCCGCTGAGGAATCGATCGCCTCCACCGTTTCTGCCCGCCGCGCCGCGTGCAAAGCAAATCCACCAGCCGAAGTAAAGCAATCCAGGACCCTGCCCCGCGCGTACCTCGCCGCCGCCACGTAGTTCTCGCGTTGATCCAGATAGGCTCCGGTTTTCTGGCCTCGCCACAGGTCCACGCGAAGTTTTAGCCCGTTCATTTCCACGGTCACGTGCTCGGGAATCTCGCCCTTGAGGGCCGTCGTTTCCCGCGCCAAGCCCTCCAAGCTCCGCACCGAAACATTGTTGCGCGCCAGAATCCCGGCAGGCTGAACCAACTCCGTCAGGCAATGCGCAATCAGATCGCGGCTGCGCTCCATGCCTTGCGTGAGAGCCTGCGTCACCAGATAAGGCCCGTAGCGATCCACAATCAGCCCCGGCAGCAGATCGGCTTCGGAAAAAACGAGCCGGCAGGCTCCGGAATCGCGGACCATCCGTTCTCGGAACGCAATCGCCTGCGTCAGCCGCCGCAGAAAGAAGCTCTTGTCGGCCGGCTCCGCCACTGGGGACAGCATCCGCAGCGCGATCCGCGAGAGAGAACTGTAGTGCGCCGTTCCCAACAGCTTTCCCCGCGGATCGAGCACCCGAACCGCATCGCCCGGCTGCGCCTCGCCGGCATCGGCGACATCACTCGAAAAAATCCACGGATGGCCGCTCAAAACGCGATCGGCGGCCTTACGGTTGACGCGAACGGAAGGGAGCAGAACGGGCAAAGTCGGCCCGTCAGCGGTCTTGTGCGGCCTCTAAGGCCTCGATGCGCGATTGCAAAGCCCGGTTTTCAGAATTCAACTCGCGAATGGCTTCGAGCAGCAACAACGGAAGCTCACTGTAGTTAACGGCTTTAAAGCCCTTCTTGTCCTGCGAGACTAACTCCGGAAAGACCTGTTCCACCTGCTGCGCGATCAGCCCGTAGCTGCGGGAAGAACCGAAGTGATAATCCGGAAACTCCGTCGCCCGCCAATCGAAGTGGACTGGCTGCAACCGGACCAACTGGGAGAGAAGCGGAGCGAACGGTTCGATATTGCTCTTCAGCCGCTCGTCCGAAGGACAGGTTCCGGCAATCTGCGTGCCCGCTGTATTCTTGACGCAATCGGCCACGCGAAGTTCGCCATTGACCTCGAGCAGGTCCCTGGGAGCTACTGTCCCGATCCCGACGCTTCCGCCGGCGTCTTGAAGAGCCAGCGGATGTCCTCCTTCGGCGGTAATTCTCGCGAAATTCGGATTCAGCCATGCGATTTCCAACATATGCTGCGCGTCCGCCCCTAAGAAGATCGCGCTGTTACCGCCAGGGTTGCCAATGGTGATCGATGGCACGGCGGGGAAGGAGTTGGGAATGTTGCTGTTCACGGTAACGAAGCCATTGCTGTCGATGGTCACGCGATTCGTACCGCCGGTAGCGAAATTCAAGGCGTTTGCGCCGCTCGAAAAGATTCCCGTCCCTGGCTCGCCCGAGAAGCTCAATGGCGGCGCGCTCGCGGTTCCCTGAGCCAGCGTCACTCCGCTTTGTGGCGCATAGTATCCGTTGATATCAATAACGAGGTCCGTCGCGCTATTGGCGAACACGTCAACCGAGCCGCTTGTCCCACCAGGCACGACGGCCGCATTACTCGTGATCGAGCCTTGCGACCACACCAACGTCGCGGCCTGCGGAAGGGGCTGCCCCGTCGGATAGGCGGTGATGAAGCCGGATGCCGTCGACGGAACCACGGTGATGTTGAACGAGTACGCCGGTGCAATCGACGGAATCGTGCAGATGGCGCTCGACTGAACGGGAACCGTCCGGCTAACCCCCGCGGCAAGGCTGGGCGGTCCAAACGCCCCGGCGAATCCCTGCCCAGACCGCGTGTCCACTACCCGGCACGGCGTCATTCCCACGAAAACCAGAGAATTTGCCGGGGACTGGGCGCGTGGCGTAGGGCCCGCGGCATCCCTCTCGGACTCGCTGAGCTGCCAATACGGCGGCGCCGTCCAATGTTTGAGGGGAACCACATTAAGCTGGCCCTGCGCTGTGAGCGCGAGTGGCATAAGAACCAGCCCGGAAAGAGCGAGGCTTTGGACTCTCACGATCGAATACCCTCCTTTAGCGGCTCTGAGCGCACAGCGCGGGGAGCGCAATGTGGGAAAGTTTATCATTTCCCAAGGCATATGGTTGGGCTCGCACTTCCCGCCAAAACACGAGAGGCGCCCGCTGTTTTATCCACAAATCATCCACACCGCCGGCACGCCAAATGAATGAAAGACAAGGTGATATTGCATCGGCGATTCTTGTTGGAAACGCAATTTTCATATTGACGAAGCCCGCCGTGTTGCCGCATCATGAATCTGGTTCCAAGAGGTTTTAAGGACAGCGAGCCTGGTGGGACGTAGCGGATCCGGAGCGTTGATCCGTTTCGTGGCGATCAAAAGTTTCCGCGAGGCGGGGAGCGAAGGAAGATCGGGCAACCCACAAAGGTAAGTTTCGCCAGTTGGATTCGGGTGGAGCGCTACGATCCCGAAGGATTGAGAGGTCCTGGAGGGGAGCGGACGCCCGAGCACAAAGGGTGAATTCTGGGCCGAGAACTGGCAACGGGTTCAAGCGACGATCGCGCTCCGCTCTGAAGAAAAGCGGGGCGGGGGCGGGAGCTGAAAACCGAACGGGCCTCGGATGGGCTCAGAATTGCCTCGAAGTTATAGGCCAGGAGCGTTGACCCGGCTGCGGGGACCTGTCCGCAAGGCAGGCTGTCGCCGCCGGCGAGTGAAAGGCCGTATCGAGGGGCGAACTTCCACCAAGAGCGGAATTGCGGATGCGCACCGGAGCTGTGATCCGCCGCTGGGTAAAACCGGCGGCGGGGAGTTGAGGGCATACATCACGCCGCTTTTGGGCGCCATGTTCTGGCCGTGCATGCCGGCCGGAGAACAAGTTGTCCTGAGGGTCACTTGGAACCTTTTCTATTTTTCACACTGCGGCCACGAGAGTCCGATCGCGGCTGAGC
>DASQJB010000495.1:0-5365 GCA_035631295.1 Bryobacteraceae bacterium
ACCAAAAGGAACCCTCTTGGGGATGTCCGGACTAGCCGGCGCGGTCACAATCTCTCCCTTGCGAAGGCGGGCCGCCCGATCCGCCGTTTCGTCAGTCCAGAGGAAAGTACTGCCTGGCTTCCGGCGCTGCTCCTGATGCGCGCTCTCGGCCTGGATGTACTGGTCCCAGGCTTGCAACGTTTCCGGTCTGAGCGTTACGGCCCCGGCAGTCTGCGAAATCGCTGCGGCAAGCGCCGTCGTCAATGCTATCGGAACGGCGCGGGCGCATCTGACTGCCACAATTTTTCCGATGTGGGCGCCCGGCCCGGTGCGCTATTTTATCCGCCCGTCAGAAATTAACCGCCCCACCCGGCGCGCGGCCTCCAATGCTAGCCTTAAATCATGCGAAAACTTGCTCTGTGTGCTCTTCTGAGCCTGTTCGCCGCTCAAATTCTCCCCGCTCAAACGAAGGTGACCTCGGTGGAAGGCATCACCGAGTACCGCCTCAACAACGGCTTGACGATCCTTTTGTTCCCCGACAACTCCAAGCCCACCGTCACGGTGAACGTAACGTACCTCGTGGGCTCGCGGCATGAGGGTTATGGCGAAACCGGCATGGCACATTTGCTGGAGCACATGATGTTCAAGGGCACCACGAAACACGGCGAGATCCTTGGCGAGCTGACCGCGCGCGGAGCCCAGTCCAACGGCTCAACCGAGTTCGATCGCACTAACTACTTCGAAACTTTGCCGGCTAGCGACGAAAATCTGCGCTGGGCCGTGGAGATGGAAGCCGATCGCATGGTCAACTCGCGCGTTTCGCGCCAGGACCTGGATAGCGAAATGACCGTGGTCCGCAACGAATTCGAAAACGGGGAAAACAGTCCTCCGCGCATTCTCGAAGAGCGCGTGTTTTCCACTGCCTACCTCTGGCACGCGTACGGCCACAGTCCCATAGGCTCGCGAAGCGATATCGAGCACGTGCCCATCGAAAACCTGCAAGCGTTCTATCGCAAGTACTATCAGCCGGACAACGCCGTTCTTTTGATTGCCGGAAAATTCGATCCCGATAAGACGCTCGGCTGGATCAACGAAGCCTTCAGCAAAATCCCGAAGCCGACGCGCGTCCTGAGCCCTACCTATACCATCGAGCCAACGCAAGACGGCGAGCGCGAAGTCGTCCTACGGCGCGTGGGCGAAGAGCAATTGCTGATGATGGCTTACCATATCCCTGCAGGTTCGCATCCGGACGCCGCGC
This sequence comes from Bryobacteraceae bacterium, assembly GCA_035631295.1. Lineage (GTDB taxonomy): Bacteria > Acidobacteriota > Terriglobia > Bryobacterales > Bryobacteraceae > Palsa-187. Next base: position 1,238 of record DASQJB010000495.1, read on the forward strand.
CGCTGGAGCTACTGGCCGGAATCATGGCCGAGCAGCCGTCGGGCCGCCTCTACAAGGCTCTGGTCGATTCCAAGAAGGCCGTCGCCGTCGCCGCCGAAAACGACCAGATGCACGATCCCGGCCTATTTATGTTCAACGCCCGCCTCCGCAAAGACGGCAATTTGGAGGACGCCGAAAAAACCATGTTGAGCGTAATCGATGGCGTCATCAAAGAAGCGCCCTCCAAGGAGGAGGTGGATCGCGCTCGCGCCCGGATTCTTAAAGACATCGAGCTGTTGTTCAACAATTCCGGTCGCCTCGGACTCCAGCTGAGCGAATGGGAAAAGATGGGCGATTGGCGGCTGCTATTCCAGTTCCGCGACCGGATTGAGAAGGTCACGCCCGAAGACGTCGAGCGCGTGGCCAAACAGTATTTTGTCGCTTCGAACCGCACGGTGGGCCGGTTCATTCCGGAAGCGTCGCCGGTGCGCGCGGAAATCCCCGCCAACCCGGACGTGGAAGCTTCGCTGAAGGATTATAAAGGCAAAGCCGCGGTGGAGGCGGGAGAAGCCTTCGATCCCACGCCCTCCAACGTGGAAGCGCGCGCCCAGCGCATCACGTTGCCCAGCGGTTTGAAACTCGTGCTGCTTCCCAAGAAGACCCGCGGCGGCACGGTGAACGCAATTCTCGATCTGCACTTCGGAGACGAAAAGAGCGCCTTTGGCAAGACCGCGGCCGGGCAAATGGCGGGAACGCTGTTGATCCGCGGCACGCAAAAACACAACCGTCAGCAGATTCAAGACGAACTGGACCGCCTCAAAGCGCGAGTCAACGTGGGCGGCACTTCCACCGGCGCCACGGCCGGTATCGATACGGTCCGCGCTTCGTTCCCCGAAGCTTTCAGGCTCGCCGCTGAAATTCTCAGGCAGCCCGTTTTCCCGGAATCCGAATTTGAGCAGATCCGCCAGGCCAATCTAGCACGTATCGAAGAACAGCGCACCGATCCGCAGCAGATTGCGATGAGCCAGTTATACCGTCATCTCGCGCCGTATCCGGTGGGCGATCCACGCGCTTTCCCCACTCCTGAGGAAAGTCTCGACGCGATGCGCAAGGTCACGCTCGACGACGTTAAAAAATTCTACGCGGACTCTTATGGCGCTTCCAACGCCGAGCTTGCGGTGGTCGGCGATTTCGATCCGGCTGAGATTCGAAAGCTAGCCACCGAGCTATTCGGAGATTGGAAAAGCCCGGCTCCCTACAAAGAGCTCAGCCGGAGCTGGCAAAAGCTCGAAACCGTCAGCCAGACTTTTGAAACGCCGGACAAAGCCAACGCCTTTTTCGTTCTTGGAAACACTCTGGCCATGAATCAGGACGACCCGGATTATCCCACCATGGTGATCGTCAACCTTCTCACAGGCGGCGACCCGAAAAGCCGGCTTTGGTTGCGCGTTCGCGAGAAGGAAGGCTTGAGTTACGGCGTCCAAACCGCTTTCTTGGCTAGCGAGCAAGACAAGTATGCCCGGCTCCTCGGCATCGCCCTTTGCGCGCCTCAGAACGTGCCGAAGGTGGAGAGCGCGTTCAAGGACGAGCTCGCCAAGATCGTCCGAGACGGGTTCACCGCGGATGAGATCGAAACCTCCAAGAAAGCTCTGCTTGAGCAGCAGCAGTTGGGCCGTTCACAGGACGCCACCCTGGCCCGGACGCTCGCGACACAGGCCCACTACGGTTGGACGATGAAGCGTAGCGAGGAGCACGAGAAATTCATCTCCAGTCTGACGCCGCAGCAGGTAAACGCCGCCGCCAAAAAATACATCGACCCGGCCGCCTTCTCGGTCTATAAAGCAGGCGATTTCAAGAAGGCGGGTGTTACCCAGTAAAGAGGCATAGTACACGCCGCGCCCTCGGAAAGCGTCTACACTTGAGTCAGGAGGTAGCAGTATGCGGCGCCTCGCACTAGCACTTATATTCGCAAGCTCGGCCAGCATCGCCCAGAGCCCGACCGGATTCGGCCGACTCATTAATCCGGGTGGAGTTCCGGGTGCACCCACATTCGGACGGCTCATCTATCCGACCACCGGCGGCCCGCCGCTGGTTCTGCGTCCGGGTTTGACCGTTGGCCCAGGAGCGCTTCCCCCTGGTACGAATTTCGTCGTCGGCTCAGGAGTTGGACCTGGCTTCGGCCTAGGCGTGGGATCCGGCTTCGGCCCAGGGGTCGGATCTGGCTTTGGTCCAGGGTTTGGCGGTGGGTTTGGCGGTGGGTTTGGCGCTGGGTTTGGCTCTGGATTCAAGAACTTCGGTTTTCCGGGCGCTAGGCACCCATTTCACAACAACACAGTCATCGTTCCCTATCCGGTGTTCTACGGCGGCGGAAACTATGGCTACGATGCGCCGCCTGCGCCCGTGGAAGGCTACGAATCCCAATACGGCTACGCATCTCAGCAGCCGTCGCCCGTCGTTGTCCTGAACCAGAAATTCGGGCCGGACGTGAGTGCGCCGCAGGGTGGTTACGCCGCTCCTCCTCAGGCCCCCCCTCCGGATCAGGGTCAAGCAGCGGCCGCGGCCGGATCTGAGGACACTCAGTTCCTGTTCCTCATAGCCATGAGAGACCACACCATCTTCCCGGCCGTAGCTTACTGGGTAGAAGGCGACACGTTGAATTACATCACCAACCAGGGCGTCCGCAACCGCATCTCCCTGGACTTGGTGGACCGCGACTTCTCCAAGCAGCTTAACCAGCAGCGCGGCGTTGACTTCGCTTTGCCCGACGTAAAGTAGCGCATTGTGGGGCGGCCAATCCTGGCCGCCGCCGGCTTTCGCCGGCGTTATGAATATCTCAACCAAGGACAGCCACCCGGCCTCATCCTCTCCTCCCATAAGCCGCTGGAAGCGCATCGCCGACTCGCTCGGACTAAAACGCAGCATCGCCGGCATCCTTTTCATGGCCGTGCTGGTAGGCATGGGCGAAAGGATGGCCGAGCGCTTTCTTCCCCTGTATTTGATCGCGCTGGGCAGCGGCATGCTCTGGCCCGGATTCCTGAACGCTATCAACAATTTGGTCGGCGCGCTTTACTCCTTCCCCGGCGGCTGGCTGGCCGAGCGTGTCGGACCCAAGCGCGCTCTCCTGGTCTTCAATCTGATGGCCATTGCCGGCTTCGCACTCGTCGTAGCGATTCCCCATTGGCAAGCTGTGATCGCTGGTTCGCTGCTGTTTCTTTCCTGGAGCGCAATCTCCCTGCCCGGAACTATGGGACTGGTTTCGCGCGTTCTCCCCAAACAGAAACAAGTGATGGGCGTCGCGCTGCACTCGTTGGTGAGGCGATTCCCGATGGCTCTGGGCCCGATTCTCGGCGGGATTTTCATCGACGCCTGGGGACCGGTGCAGGGCGTGCGCGTCGCGTTTTCGGTGGCGATTGCCCTCGCCTTGATCGCGATCGTCGCGCAGCAGAGATTGATTCCAGAAACCGGATCGACATCCGGCGATCTGGAACATCCCCTGACTTTGTTCCGCGGCTTCTCTCCCGCGCTCAAGAATCTGCTCCTTTCCGATATCCTGATCCGTTTCTGCGAGCAAATTCCCTACGCCTACGTCGTGGTCTGGTCCGTCGAACAGGTGGCCGGATATAAGACCGCCCGCGTCTCCGCTACCCAATTCGGTTTGCTCACGAGCATAGAAATGGCGACGGCGGTGCTGTGCTATCTTCCCGTGGCCAGGCTCGCGGACAAGGGCATGAAGAAGCCGTTCGTGGTGATCACCTTCATCAATTTCGCATTATTCCCGCTCGTGCTTCTATTCAGCCGCTCGTTTGGCGCCCTCGCCTTGGCGTTCGTCATCCGCGGTTTGAAAGAATTCGGCGAGCCATCGCGCAAAGCCCTCATCCTCCATCTCGCGCCCGAAGACCGCAAATCGGCTGCATTCGGGACCTATTATCTGTGCCGCGATACCGTAGTCTCGCTTTCCGCCTTCGCCGGAGCCTTCCTCTGGCGCCTCGCCCCATCGGCGAATTTCCTCACCGCCTTCGCCTTCGGAGTGCTCGGCGCAATCTGGTTCGCCCTCTTCGGCCGCGAGTAAATTTACAGAGCCGCGACCGTTAGGGAGCGGTCAAACTGAACTATGCTGACAGCCCTTGCGATTTCCGGTTACCGGTCCTT
>DASQJB010000496.1:0-12613 GCA_035631295.1 Bryobacteraceae bacterium
AAAAAGAAGGCCGAATTATGAACTCACGGAAGCGAGAATTGCTTCTTTATACCGCCTTCATTTTCCTGGTGGACGACCGTCCTTGGGACCGCATCTTTCGTTGGATGGCTCTGCTGACCCTCGTCGGCTTGCTGGTGCTGGAGATTGTACGGCGTTTTTCTAGAGCCCGAAGATAGCGGGAACAGAGCGTACGAATTTGAACAAGGAAATCCACAAGAACCGTAAGCAGAACGGCGGGAACCTCACTAACAAACAAAAGCACAGGTCAACCGGCAGCAGAATCGGCTGAGCCGGGAAATCTACCGAATTTCTCTCGCGTGCACGCGACGGTCCCAAAGAAGATTCCGGCATTTCGAGAGTTATTCGTAGCGGAGCGCGATTGTCGGGTCCACTGCGCTTGCGCCGTGTGCCGGCAGGTATGCCGCAAGCACGCTTAGTCCGGCCAGAAGGGCGGTGGCCACGGCATAAACCGTGGGATCGCCGGACTGCAAGCCGAAGAGCTGGCTGGCGAGCAGACGGGTGAGCCCGGCCGCCGAGGCGAGGCCCGCCACCGCGCCGATCGCGAACATCCACAGCGCCTCGCGCAGCACCATGATTCGCACGCGAGATGCGGTCGCTCCCAACGTCATGCGGATGCCGATTTCGCGTGTGCGGCGCGCGACGTTGTAAGCGAGCAGTCCGTAGATCCCCGCCCCGGCCAGGAGCGTCGCTAATCCGGCGAAGAGCATTGTTAACTGGCTCATAATGCGGGCTGGAAAGATATTTTCGCGGATCTGCGCGTCCATGGTCCGGAGATCCCGAATCGGGAGGTTGGAGTCGAGTTGAGCGACTTCGCGGCGTACGGATGCGGCGGCTGCTTCCGGCGAGATTCGAGTGCGGATGTAGAAAAACAGCGCCCCTTGTTGTTCCTGCTGGCGTTGCGCAGTATAGAACACGGCCCGAGGCGCGTCTCTCACGTTCGAGTACTTTGTATCGGGAACGACTCCGACGATTTCCGCCGGCTTCTCCCGCACCTTGACGCGGCGTCGCAGAGCATCCCCGCCGCCGAAAAACTTCCGCACGAAGGCCTGGTTGACGATCACGGCTTTCTGGGCGTTTGCGGCGTCGCTGGATGAAAATTCCCGACCCGCAATCAGCGGAACGCCCAGGGTGCGGAAATAGTCCGGCTCGATGCTGGCGGTGTTGGCCTCGGGGTCCATTCCGTCCGGAGGAGTTAATCCCTCAATTCCGATGCTCTCGCCCTGGTTGGAATCGGCGATGGCGAGGAGATCGGAGGCGGTGGCGGAATCGATCCCGGGCAGCGTGGAAAGCCGAGCCAGCAGCTGTTCGTAGAGCGAGGCCGCGCGCGGGTCGTCGTACTTGTTCAGCTTGGGCGAAAGCGAAAACGTCAATAAGTGGTCCGAGCGGAATCCGAGATTGACGCGCGAGAGATTCAGCAGCGATTTGGCGAACAATCCCGCCGAAATCAGCAGCAGGAGTGAAATGGCGATTTGCGCGGTGGCCAGGGTCTTGCGGAGGCGGCCGGAGACGCCCGTACCCATGCGCCCGGCCTCGTCTTTGAGAGTCGCGGCGAGATCGGGTTTGGTCGTCTGGAGCGCTGGGTAAAGCCCGAACACAATTCCGGTCAATAGGGAGATCGCCAAAGTGAATAGAAGCATGTGAACGTCGATCTGCGTTGAAATGAGAGTAGCGGAATCGGCTGGAAGCTCCGAGATGACGAGCAGAAGAGTCGGCTTGGCGAGCAGCAGCCCGAGCGCGCCTCCCAGCACGGCGAGCGCGCAAGATTCGGCGAGCAGACTCGCGACTAGCCGGCGGCGCGGCGCTCCCAACGCGAGGCGCACGGCGACATTTCGCATCTGAGCCGCTCCGCGGGCCAGTTGCAGATTGGCGACGTTGGCGCAGGCCAGCAGCAGCACCAGGAAAGTGATGCCCATCAGAATCTGCAAAGGCTCGCGGGCTTCACGGCGCGTGTCGCCACGGCCGCCCTCTCCAGGCCGCAGAATGATCTTGCGCGCTTTGAATTGCGCGAGAAACTGTGGGCCGGGGTGGTTCAGCAACTCCACGTCCTGAGGGACCTGCGCGGCGTAGGTGATGTTGATTTCGGTGACCGCGCGCTCCAGCGTCATGCCCGGCTTTAACCGCGCCATCAGCTTGATCCAATAATCCTTGCGCCCGGAGAGGCCGTCCCAACCGGGCGTCATTTCGCGCTTCATCGCCATCGGCACGAAAACTTGCGGATAGTCGTCCAGGCGGTCGCCGTGGAATCCGGCAGGAGCGATCCCGATCACCGTCATGGGCATTCCGTTGATGAGTAGCTTCTGATTGAGAATCGCGCGGTTCGATCCGAAGCGGCTTACCCAGTAATCGTGGCTGAGCACGACCACCGGATGATCGCCGGGAACGCGGTCGTCGTCGTCGTTCATCAAACGTCCCCAGGCCGGTTTGAGGCCCAGGAGCGAGAAGTAGTTGCCGGAAACAAGCTCCGTCAGAACGATGGCGGGAGCGTTTTGATAGGACAGGCTCGCGCGCGTCAGATACATGCCCGCGAGATCCTGAAACGGGCTCTGCCGCTTGCGAAGCTCCTGAAAGACCGGGTAGCTGAAGGATGGCCCGCCGCTTTCGTCAGAGGTGTATCGGCCCTGAACGTCTCCGGGGCTGTAGAGAAAGACAAGCTCCTTCGGGTTGGGAACGGGCAAAGGGCGGATGAGCAATTGATCGACTATGGAGAAGATTGCCGTGTTGGCGCCGATGCCGAGCGCGAGGGAGATTGCGGCTATTACTGTGAAGAGCGGGGAATGGAAGAGCCCTCTCAGGAGCACTCGAAGGGCGGTCATGCAAGGACTAGAATATTCTAAGTGGAGGAAAATGTGAGAGCGACTCGTTCGAACCGAGAGCAGGGCTGCTCCGGGCAAGAGCCCTGCTGCGGAAGTACATTCCCGAAGGAGTCAATCTCTCGGACGAATTGATCGCAGAGCGGCGAGCGGAGGCGGCGAATGAGTCAGAGAATTCGGATCGGTCTCGTGGCGCTGCGGGCCTTCCGGATTCTTGGGCGGCTGGAAGGGTTTCTAGCGTAACGGCCACCAGCGAGCCAAGGAGAACCGGCAGCCCATTTTTTCGTAAGCGCGCTTTCCATAATTGGCCACGGATAGACACGGATAAACATGGATTGAGATCTGGCGGCTGATCCGTGTGAATCCGCGCTCATCCGTTTCATATCAATTTCCCGGGCAAAGCCAAAATCGTCGCGCCGCGCGAAGATTTTCAGGTGTAGCAGTACAAGTGCGGGGCTGGCGGAACTTCGTCACCACCGCGCCCTGGCGGTCGCGGCTAGGAATGGGCACTTGCATTTACAGCCAGTTACAGAGCCGCGACCCGAGGGAGCGGGCAATCTGACGAACTTGGCTAGGGTTGCCGCTTGCTGATCGCCGACCCGGCAGGCGTGCCGGGCGGTGGACCGTTGGGGCCGCGGCCTCTGCGGCCGCCAGGCCTCAAGATGCGGCCACGCGTTTCGCTTTGAAGCTCCTGCCATTGCTGAGCGGTCAACACCATCCGCAGCTTCAAATCCATTTGAGAAGTAGTTCTGAAAAGCTCGCCGCGGGCGCTCACCAATTGCTCGATGGCTTCGTTCGCCCTGCGCTGATCCACCGGATCTTCGTTCAAAGCGCCTTGCAGGTCCATCTCCGCCCTGTTGACAGCAGCGCGGAGGTCCCGAAGTTTATCGCGATAATCGGAAACCGTGCCCTGGATTTGTTTGGTTTGGGTGTCGGAAAGATCGAGGTTTTTCACGATCGGGCTTTCCCACCAGGGGAGGCGCGGTCCCGGACGCGGACCCGGCCCTTGCGCGAAAAGGGTTGCGGGCGCGGTCAGAAGCAGAACTCTCCAGAAACCCAGCGCAAAACGGGCGGTGCGGCCGGATTTTTGGTATTTGTGAGGGCGCCGCGCCGCCCTTTGCGCTGGAAGACCCTTGCCCATATGCGCTCCTCTCAATTCTGACCTTCCTCGCTCAGCTCGGAGGCGGGCTCGAACAGCCTTTGAATCGGCGCGGCGGCGCGGGGCTCGATAGATTCCTCGATGGAGTATACGTCGGAGAACAGTTGTTCGTCGCTGATTTCCGCTTTGACCGCAGGGGCGGGCCGTTCCGGAGGATTCACGGACGGCCAGCCCAAGAACAAGCCGAGCGCTAACAACAGCCCTGCGGCAAGCGCCGGAGCCCATTTTGCCTGGCTTCGCGGCGGTTCCTGCAGCTGCGCGTAGATAGCGCGGCGCTGCGCGGCGAGAAAATCGCTGGAAACTTCGACCGGAGCGACCGCTTCCGACCGCCTTCGCTCGCAGGCCGCGTAACGGCCGGCGCATTCCTTGCATTCGAGAAGATGCGCATGAGCTTCGCGCCTGCCGATTCCGTACAAGCACTCCAGCAGCTCGTCGTGATTCAAATGCCCTTTCATCTCGATCCCTCGTACAGGTCGCGGAGTTCTCCACGCAATTTGGAGACGGCGCGGAACATGTGCGCCTTCACCGTTCCCACATCCAGGCCCAGAATCGTTCCAATCTCGTCCAGGCTCTTATCTTCGTAATGGCGGAGCGTGAAAACGGCCTTTTGCCTTGCCGAAAGCCGCCCGAGCGCCGCATCCAAACGGTTCGCAATCTGCGAGGCGAAATAACGGTCTTCCGCTTCGGGCGCCTTGGAGGCCGTCCGGTCCAGAGTCCCACCGTCATCGCCAGAAGGGCTTCTCCGCCAGAACTGCCATTTGCGCGAACGGAGCCGGTCCAAACAGGCGTTCACCGCGATCCGCGTTAGCCATCGCGACGGGTCGTCCAGGCCCTTGGAGTCGTCTTTGACCAGCGCCTGGTATGCCTTGAAAAACACGTCTTGCGTGGCCGAATTGGCTTCGTCCGGATCCTGAAGCAGGCGGTGGCAAAGAGCGAAGATGCGCCGCTGCTCGGCGGCCATCCACGCGCCGAACTCGGACACCAATTCGGCGCCGGTGCGGGCGGACGCCAGCGGCTCCACCATCTGGCCCATCATATTCTTCACGACGACCGTAGTTTATAACGGTTTACGTTCACCTTGCCCGAAGTCCGTCCGTGGGTGGGTGATTCCGCAGGTCTCGATACGAGTGTCGAGACGGCAGGCAAGAGTGCCTGCACCACGAGTGCCGGCGCCTGGCCGGCGAAGAAACACTTCTCCTTCAGAATGTTTGGCCTAGCCGCAGGTCTATCGTCAAAACTAAGTGACATTGGGCAAGAGTGCCTGCGCCTGGCCGGTCTTCATTCACAAGTGCGGCCAATCAAGAAGTAAAGGGGGCTGAATACGTTTGCGTTGCAACTGCTCCGAGCCCGGATAGAGCGTCCCCGCCAAATGGAGGCATGAGCAACCCTGACATTAAATGGATCGGATGCGCATCCAACAATTTCCGGAAAGCCGGCCATCGGAGCCCGGATTGACGGCCGTCGTGATCCACATTATCGACGGCTCCCGAATCGGCGCCGACGCTACGTTTCTCGACAACGGTCTGGCCGTGCCCCGAAGCGCCCATTATTCTGTGGGCACCGATGGCAGCGTCCACCAATACGCGAAGGAATGTGACACCGCCTTTCATGCCGGAGTCATTGTGAAGCCGGCCTGGAAGGGACTATGGAAGAGCGCAGCGGGCGGGTACGTCAACCAAACTTCTACACCATTGGCATCGAGCACGAAGGCACGCCGGAAGACGAATGGACGGACGCCATGTACGCCTCCAGCGCAGTGCTGCTGCGCGGAATTTCCAGCCGCTACCCGGCCCTGCGATTTTTAACGCGCAATAACGTGATCATGCATCGAGAAATTCGCGCAGACAAGACGTGTCCGGGCTTCAAAGTGGACATGAACCGGCTGATCGATTTGGCATCGGCGCCCGAGCCAGCGGCCGGGATGTAATCCTGTAATCGTGCGGATCGTCTACTTGCATGGCTTTGCCTCGAGTCCGGGGTCGGGTAAAGCGCGATTCTTCAAAGATCGCTTCAACGAGTGCGGAGTGCCCGTGGAAATTCCAGAGCTGGATGGCGGAGACTTTACCGGTTTGACCATCACGGGGCAATTGAAGGTTGTGGAGCGAACGGTGGCCGGCCGCCCGGCGATTCTGATGGGATCGAGCCTGGGCGGATACCTGGCTGCGTTGTTCGCCTCGCGTTCCGCTCTGGTTGAGAAACTGATCCTGATGGCTCCGGCGTTTCGATTCCCCAGCCGCTGGCGGGAGCGGTATTCCGTCGCTGACATGGAGGAATGGAGGCGAAAAGGAGTGTGGCCGATCTATCACTTTGGCTCTGGCGGGTTGCGGCCGATCGGCTATCAACTGGTCGAAGATTCGAGAGTGTACGAAGACGAGCCGGAGTTTTCTCGACCGGCGCTCATCTTTCACGGGATGCACGACGATGTCGTTCCGGTGGAATTTTCTCGGCAGTACGCCGCCCGGCGGCCGAATGTCACGCTGCACTTGCTCGACTCCGGCCACGAGCTTACGGATGTGCTGGAGCCAATGTGGTCCGGTGTTCGCGAGTTTTTGGAGATCAGGCGCGCGGGACCGGTTCTGTAGGGGTCACGGTGTATGTCGGAGTTAGTAAATATGATAGAATCGATTTTGGCCAGTTCAAACGCGTCGGGCGCTACCAAAAATGGAAACGTCGTCGCGGCCAGTGTCGTCATACCTGTGAAGTCGCTGATATGTATGGCCGGACTTCGTGCAGGGGGTAGGAAGTGCCAGAGCAAGTAAATGGCGCTCCTGGAGCGCCGAACGACAATCCCGATATTCATCTGCAGCGTCTTCTTGCGCCGCAAGACCTTGAGGCGCCATGGTTCAAGACGATTTTTCAGGGCATTAAAGAGGTTATTCGTCCTCCCAAGCTACCGCCTCTGGAAGTGACTTCCAGGCCGGTCGATCCGAGGGAACTGAAGGGCCTGAGCGGCTTGTACGGCGGTAACGAAACGAAAGCCGGTCTCGGTTCTGTCGCGATCCACGGAGGAGTGATCGCGGTGCTGTTCATCCTCTCCACTCTTAAGCCAGTTCAGCAAGCGGTTGAGAACACCGTCACGATGATCACCGCGCCGGATCTGAGCGCGTTTAAACCCAAGCCCGCGCCGAAGAAGCCGCAGGGCGGCGGCGGCGGCGGCGCGAAAGAGATCCTCGACGCCAGCAAGGGCAAACTGCCCAAGATCGCCCCCAAACAATTCACTCCACCGCGCGTAGATCCTCCTCCGGATCCCAAGCTGCCGATGACGCCGACTATCGTCGCGGATCAGCCGATTCCGAACATCCAGGCCAATAATTACGGCGATCCGCTGAGCAAGTTGGGCATTGCCTCAAACGGCATCGGATCGGGCGGCGGTATTGGAAGCGGAAAGGGCGGTGGCGTCGGCCCAGGCAACGGAGCCGGATTTGGACCAGGGTCCGGCGGCGGATTTGGGGGCGGCGCTTACAGGATCGGCGGCGGCGTTTCCGCTCCGGTGCCGATTTATCAACCTGAGCCTGAGTATTCCGAAGAAGCCCGCAAAGCTAAGTGGCAGGGCACCGTGCTGCTTTCCCTCGTCGTGGATGAGACGGGCAAAGCGGTCGGTATCAAAGTTACTAAGTCTCTCGGGCTGGGCCTGGATCAGAAGGCCATCGAAGCCGTGGAGAAGTGGAAATTCAAGCCGGGCATGAAGGACGGCAAACCCGTTCCGGTCATGGCCAGCGTGGAAGTGAACTTCCGGCTACTGTAGAAAGCTATAAGCCGAGGCTAAAGCCTCGGTTGCAGGCTGAAGCCTGCTCCACTCTTCAGGCTGCGCTGCCGACGACGCCGGTGATCGGGCTGCTCGCGGCCGCGTAAAGCTTCTTCGGCATTCTTCCCGCAAGATACGAATAGCGGCCTGCTTCCACGGCTAGCTTCATCGCGGTAGCCATGGCCACGGAGTCCTGCGCGGCGGCGATCGCCGTGTTCAGAAGCACTCCGTCATAGCCCAATTCCATGGCGATGGCCACATCCGAGGCGGCGCCGACACCGGCGTCAACAATCAACGGAACCTCGTGGATCAGTTCGCGCAGAATTCGCAGATTCGCCACGTTCTGAATTCCCAGTCCGCTGCCGATGGGCGCGGCCAAAGGCATTACCGCGGCGGCGCCGGCGTCGATCAACTTGCGCGCGTTGACCAGGTCGTCGTTCGTGTAGGGCAGCACCACGAAGCCTTCCTTCGTGAGCACGCGCGTGGCCTCGAGTAATCCGGCGTTGTCAGGAAAGAGGGTCTTTTCGTCGCCGATCACTTCCAGCTTCACCCAATTCGACAATCCCGCTTCCCGGCCCAGACGGGCGGTGCGAATCGCATCGTCGGCAGTGAAGCAGGCGGCGGTGTTGGGCAGGATGAAGTATTTCGACGTATCGATGTAATCGAGCAGCGACTCTTTCGACCTATCGCTTAGGTTCACGCGCCGCACCGCGACCGTCACCACTTCCGCGCCCGATGCCTCGTGGCATTGTTTCATTTCCGGAAAGCTGCGGTATTTGCCGGTCCCGATAAAGAGGCGCGAGCGGAATTCCCGTTCCGCGATTTTGAGCGTGTCCATACTCCTCATTCTAATCTCGCTATGATGGTTCATTCGCGCCTGCACAGGCGCGTGGATTGAAACATGAGCAAACGCCGCAGCATCGAGGTTGCGGGCCTCGAACACACCCATCCCATTCCGAATGCTTCGCGCATTGGTCCGTTCCTGATGACGGGAGGAATTTACGGCAAGGATCCGGCCACGGGCAAGCTCGCTCCCGACGCCGCCGGCCAATGCAAGCTGATGTTTGAAAACATCCGGCGCGTGCTGGCCGCCGGCGGGGCCAAGCCGGAGGATGTTATCAAGATACACGTCTGGATGAAGAACAAGGACGATCGCGTCCACCTCAACCCGGAGTGGCTGGCGATGTTCCCCGATGCGCATTCCCGCCCCACGCGGCACACCTTTCTCGACATAGATCAACCCTATGGTGCGCTGGTCTCCTGCGAAGTGATCGCAGTGGTTAGCGACTAGCATGCGCGAAACCGTCACGCCGGCGCGAGCGGTTCATGGCATGATCTCGCTTCCCGGTGACAAATCCATTTCTCACCGCTACGCCATGCTAGCCGGCGTAGCCCAAGGACGCAGCACGATCGCCAATTACTCCACTGGCGCGGATTGCCAGTCGACGCTCGGATGTATGGCGGCGCTGGGAGTGCAGATCGAGCGCGACGATGAAGGCCGTGTGGTGATCCAGGGCGGCGCGTTAAGCGAACCGCGGGAGATGCTCGACGCCGGCAACTCGGGATCGACGATCCGCATGCTCTCCGGCATTCTCGTGGCGCAACCGTTTACCACGCAGATCGGCGGCGATGCATCGCTTTCGCGGCGGCCCATGGCTCGTATTATTAAGCCGCTGTCGGAAATGGGCGCCGCCATTGAGGCTCGGGAAGGGACCTATCCTCCGCTCAAGATTTGCGGCCGCGCGCTGCACGGGATCGATTACACTCTGCCGGTTGCGAGCGCTCAGGTAAAGAGCTGCATTTTATTCGCCGGGTTGTTCGCGCAAGGAGATACCGTGGTGCGGGAGCCGGTGCGCACGCGCGATCACACCGAAATCGCGCTGCGCGAGTTCGGCGCGGATATCGCTTCCGAAAAGCGGGTGATTACGCTGCGGGCCGGCGCGCGCCTTTCGGGCCGCGAGCTCTACGTTCCGGGCGATCTGTCTTCGGCCTGCTTTTTCCTGGTGGCGGCGCTGATGGCGCAGGAAACGGACTTGGTGATCCAGGGCGTTGGGCTGAATCCCACTCGCTCCGCGCTGCTCGACTTCCTGATTTCGATGGGGGCGTCGATCAAGGCGCTTGATTTGCAGCAAGTCGGGGGAGAATTGATCGGCAATCTTCGCGTGAGGACTTCGCGGCTCGCGGGCGGCGTGATCGAAGGCGCGATGACGGCCGCGCTGATCGACGAGATTCCAGCCCTGGCGGTGCTGGGCGCGGCGTCGCGCGACGGCCTGGTAGTGCGCGACGCGGCTGAGTTGCGCGTGAAAGAATCCGACCGCATCGCCGCGATCGAAGCCAATTTCGAGCAAATGGGTCTAAAGATCGAAACCCAGCCGGACGGCTTTCGCGTGCCGGGCGGGCAGGCGTTTCATGCGGCGGAGATCGATTCGGGCGGCGATCACCGCATCGCCATGGCCTTCGCGGTCGCGGCGCTGGCCGCGGATGGTCCGTCCGCGATTGAAGGGGCGGAATCCGCGGGCGTCTCTTTCCCGGAGTTTTTTGACACGCTGCGCCAAATCGCGAAGTAGAGCAACTCTCTCGCAAAGACGCAACGGAGGCAAAGATTCCTTTGCGTTCTTCGCGTGCTCTACGAGAGATCTCGGCGCATCGCGGAGGTGATGGCGGCACAATTTCTTCTTCTGAAGTTGCCGACGGCATGTAGGACTCGACGAGCTTATCGCAAAGGCTTTCGAATTCGCCTCCAAAAGCAGCCGAAAATCGATATAATTTAACCCTGCCATCTTGCCTATGAAGAAGAATGGCTTCACTATCGCAGGCATTCTTGTGTGGCGCTGGGGTTGATCGGACGCACCGGCACAACCGGGGGTGCCGGCGGACAAGGCCCACGCGTATTGGCCGAAGCGCCTGTGGAAGAAGCGAGCGGACCCGCCATCGCAGGTGCCCGTGAAGATCCGCTCAAGGAGCTCTTATGCCGTTCCTTAGGTTTTCCCCTTAAGTCCGCACCGGCCACCGCTTGGGACTGCGTTCGAGCATCCACGCGGATTAAGCAGATTAATACGTTAGTTGTTACCGTGCCGGACCCTGAATCGACTCACCTGGCGTTGTACACGGATCGTTTTATCGAGAGCGTGATGTGGGCCGCTTCGGATTCGGGTTTCATTTTTTCCAAGTACTCTTTTCCGTGGAACGCCAAGCCGGAAAAGGACACGTTTTGCCGACCGGCAGATGCAACCGAATGAATCGGACCGCCGCAGAAATCAGCCGGGACTGATGCTTTTCCGGGCTAAAGACTCAAATCTGGACCGGATGCTACTGGTATATCTGGTGCCGGAGGAGCCAACTTCCGGCGTGAATCTGACAGTGTTGGGGAGCGTGCTGGATCAGCTTGACAAATTCCCCCGCGCGGATGAAACGCTCAGGCTCGTGGGACCGACCTTTTCCGGCTCCATTGCACCTTTAGGACGATATCTGGCTACTCGTGCGCACCCGCGACCGGCGGACTTAGTGTCGGGATCGGCAACCGACACGGATGCGTATGAGGCTTTTCGGAACGATCGGGATTTGGAGGACAAAAAGATCCATCTGCGCTCCACGATAGAAGGGGACGGCCGGGCTCGCAACCTTTTTCATCAATACCTGGATGAACGCTGGCCCAGCGGCGAGCTCGCCTGGCTTAGCGAAGACGAAACCGCTTACGGCCTTGTTCTCCCCAACGTGACGCAACAAGACGACGACCATCTTCTTTCGCTTCGATATCCGCGCGACATCGCACGGTTGCCGAATGTGTATCAGGACGATCGGATCCAAAGTCCATCTGCGAATGAGACGTCAGCGCAGGAGGATCCGAATCGTCTGAGTCTGAGAAATTCCTTTGATAGCACCAACCCGTTTGTCCGTCAGGACAGCCCCGAAGCCTTTTCAGAAAAGCTAAGTCCGGCCTCGCAGCAAGCAGCGTTGCTCGCGATTAGCAGGGCGCTGCGGCGGGAACAGGCAAAGTACGCGGGGATTGCCGCCACAGATGTTTTGGATACGTTGTTTATCGCCGGCTTTTTGCGGAGCGCCAATCGGGATCTGCGCCTGTTTACGCTGGACTCGGATCTATTGTTCGAAAGGGAGAACGAGAATACTCCGCTTACCGGGCTTTTGTCAGTCACCACTTACCCGCTGTTCGGCCGCAATCAGCACTGGACGCATGCGCAGTTGACCAACGGAATACCGCGGCGGGCCCAGTTTACGAGCCGGGATGCTGAGGGCGTCTACAACGCAGCGCGCTGGCTGCTGGTTCCGTATGCGCCCGCTCAAGTCCTGCGCTCAACCACGGGGGAGGTTTTGCTCGAGTACTCGCGGCCAACGGAGCCGCCAATCCCCAAACCGCCCTTGTGGCTTACCGTGCTCGGGCGTGACGGAAATTGGCCTCTGGCGTTACTCGACGAATCGCAAGTAGACACGCCCGCTCCGTCGGATCTGTTGTTGGGACCACCCGTGCCGACGTACTCAGGAACCTTTAATCCGGAGCCGCCATCGCGCGGCTGGATTTTGCTCTTTCTGTCGATTGTGATCTTCGGAGTCGGGCAGTCTTGGTACGCGCGTCAACTTATGAATCCGCTAGGCGGTTGGCGCGATCCATTGAAGCAAATGGCGGCGAAAATCTTCACAGCTTTTCCGGATAGCAAGCCTACTGCGACGCAGCGTGCGTTTCTGGTCGCCATAGGAATGGCTACATGCTGCGCGCTATTCATCTTGAGCGCGCCGGCGGCGCGATTTGCATTGATCCCGAACTTCGCTCCCCGCGGCGATGGTCTTGGCCGCGAGATCATAAACTTCTTCATCGATCATTGGGCCTTGGTTTGCGGCCTGGTTGGTGGGGTAGTAGCAACG
>DASQJB010000497.1:0-7725 GCA_035631295.1 Bryobacteraceae bacterium
TCTCAGCCAGTCGTGGGCCGGAATATCGAAACCCTCTTTTTTTCGCGCCAGCACGGGGCGGGGAAGACGGTCGCGCATCAGCTCGCGCAGGATGAATTTCAATCGTCCTCCGCGGATTTTCATGTTCTCCGGCAGCCGCGCCGCGAACTCCACGATGCGGTGGTCGAGAAATGCCGGTCGCACTTCGAGCGAATGCGCCATGCTCATCCGGTCCGATTTGTAAAGAATATCGTCCGGCAGGTAATTCAACTGATCCAGCCAGAGAAAGCGGTTGAGATAGCCTACGTTTTCGCGCCGAATGGTTAACGGCTCATAGCTGTCCTGGAGCTCGGGCGGGTCCAGGAGTTGCCGCCGCCCCGCACTTGAAAACGTGCCGTTCCAATAAAAGTGCGCCTCGACGGGCGGCAGCAAGGAGCCTTCGAGCAGCCGCGTGACTTTGTAGCCCCAGCCGATCTTTTCGTTTGACACGGGCAGCCGATGTGCGACTCTCGCCGCCGCCTGGAGCCAGGTCCGCGGCAAGCGTTGCAGATGGCGCGCGTAACGGTCCGCCCGATACGTCTGATATCCGCCGAAGATCTCGTCGGCGCCCTCGCCCGAAAGAGCGACGGTCACTTCTCGCCGGCTCATCTTGGAAAGGAACCAAACTGGAACGGCGCCTGCGTCGCCGCTGGGCTCGTCTGAGTATTGCACCAGTTCTTCGATCGCCTCCGCCACGCCGCACTGCGGATTCAGATCGAATTCATGATGATCCGTGCCGTACCGCCGGGCGACCTCGCGGAAGTACGGAGTTTCGTCAAAGCTCCGGCCGCGAAAGGAGACGGAGAATGTCTTGAGTCTGCCCGAAGCGTGTTCGGAAGCGTAATGCACGATGGTGGAGGAATCCAGCCCTCCACTCGACCAAGCGCCAAGCGGAACGTCCGCCGCCAGTTGCTCGCGGACGGAGTGGCGCAACAGCCAGTCGAGCTGCTCCTTGGCGCTCTCGAGCGTCTGCCGCGGGTCCGGTTCGAATGCGAGCCGCCAGTAAGGTTGGAGTTCCAGCCTGCCTGCGCTCCACTCCAGCCAATGCCCCGGCGGAAGCTTTTCGATTCCCTCCACGAGCGTGTCCGGCCCCGGAACGTAATTGAGCGACAAATAACGGTGCAAGCCCCCGACATTCAGCCGCGGTTCGAACCATGGATGGGCCAAGATGGTTTTGATTTCCGAGCCGAAATAGACATCGCCGCGGCGGCGGGCGTAGTAGAGCGGCTTGATGCCGAGGCGGTCCCTTAGCAGCACGAGCCTGCGCTGCGACTCGACCCAGAATGCCGCCGCGAACATGCCGCGCAGCCGCGCAAACGCCCCCGTGTCCCATTCCAGAAACGCGTGCAGCAGCGTCTCGGTGTCGCACTGCGTGTGGAAGCGATGCCCCAGGCTGGCGAGTTCGCGGCGCAACTCCGCGTGGTTGTAAATTTCGCCGTTGAAGGCGACCATCGTGTCTCCGTCATCGCTGGACATGGGCTGGTCTCCGCCCTCCAGGTCGATGATCTTAAGACGCACAGCGCCTAAAGACACATCCGCGCTCTCCCAGACGCCTTGCTGGTCCGGGCCGCGATGTATCAGACACCGCGTGATGTGCCAGATCCGGTCAGGATCTACACTTCGACTTAAATGAGTGAACCCCGTTATCCCGCACAAGTTGCGCTAAACCCCAGTTCATTTAGCCTTTGCCAGGCAGCTCCACCTGCCATTTGGCGTATCCGCTACGGCCAGAGGATAGCACAATTGGCGAGCTGTACGGAGGTGGAGGGCCGCCTCATTGCAACGAAGCAACTGCCGCCCCCTACTTTGTGCTGCTGTTATTTGGGAGCCCGGACGTTTGCTCAGCCTTCGTATTGCAGCACGTTTAAGCCGGCGTTCCAATCCGTGACGTATACCAGGCCATCGGTTGTGACCAGGATATCGGCGGACTTGGCCGCTAGCGAAACGTTCGGACGGGGATCGATCATTTTCTTGGGCGGCGGCGGGATCCAGTAGGCTATCTCTTTTGGCGCAAAAGCATCCCTGATATCGAAGACGCGAACTCCGGCCACGTTGTAGGTGGCGAAGATGGTCTCCTCGCTGCGGAAGGTGTCCGGCCGGTTCTCATGGAGGTTGTGAGGGCCCAAGACGCCCGGCCCGCAGAAATCTCTTTCCTTCGGCGTCGGCAGAGTGGCAATCGGAACCGGATTTTCCTCCGCCCGCAAATCCACAATAAAGGTGCAAAACGTGCCTTTCGCGCATTTTTCCGCATTCGCTTCGTCAGCCACGACGGCCAGCTTGCGGCCGGGCAAGGGAAGCGGAGTGTGCGTGCCGCCGGGAAACGGCGGGCTCCAGTTGATGTGGGAAATCAGCTTGGGGCGCGCGGGATCGCTGAGGTCGTGGACTGTGAAGCCGCCATCGCGCCAGGCTCCATAGCCTCGGTTGCCGGAAGTGATCATGTGATGCAAGGCGACGCGGCGGCCCGGCGGGAGAGTGGACGGCTCGCCGGCCGCGCGATTCATCCCCGGAATCCACCAGCGGCCCACGATTTCGGGCTTCGTAATGTTCTGAAGGTCGACCATGCAGAGGAAATGGTCGGTGAATCCGTCAAAGTGCGCGGCGACCGCGGCGTACCGTCCGCCAACCCACCACAGGCGATTCACGCCCAGGCCCGGCATTTCGAGAAACGCGATCTCTCTCATCTCGGTGGGCCGGGAAATATCGTGAATGCTCAGGCCGGAGCGGAATTTCTTGCGGTTAGTTATGCTGTCGGCCAGCGCATTTTCGAAGTAGCCTCGAATGTTGTCGTAAGACTGCATGGCCACGATATTCGCGCCGTTAGCGAGCAAAAGCAGATCGCCGGAAACCTGAAGGTGGTGCGTCCGGGTGAAGTCTCCGCCGGTGAAGAAGCCGACGGGCTTCAGCTTACGCGGGTCCGCCGCATCGAGAATCGTGACTCCGTTGCTGAACATGTGACCGACATAAAGATGCCGCCGGTTGAGCATGACCTGAACGCTGTCCGGACGACTGCCGATGTCGCTGTAAGAGAGATGGCGGAAGCCTTTTCCGGCGCCTTGAGGCGGAACGGCGCCGTCCTGCGCGCGCAATGTTGCGGGCGCATGCGCCAGGGCAGCGAATCCAAGCAGACTTTTCCCACAATCCCGCCGAGTGATGGCCGTCATGCTGCGCTCCGTTTCACAACCAGCTTACACGTGCGATTTAGCGGACGCGAGCCGCCGGGCGCGTGCCGCTGCCGGCGTGGCAACAGAGCAGGCGAACGAACGGGGATCAGTGGCCCGGTGGAGGGTTCACCGGAACATACACTGGTCCCGCCGAACCGTATGCTTGTGTGTACCAGGCCGCTCCACACTGGAAATACGTAATCCCACCGGCCGCAGTGGCCATCGGAGCGCCGCAGGGCGGACCCGCTGGATATGCCGCGGCCGAAGACGGATGCGCCGCGGCCGCGCCGATCGCAGCGCCCGTCGCAGCAGCCGCTCCTACCGCCGCCGCATCCCAACCGTAGGGATATGCCCCGGCATATGGATAACCGCCGCGATATTGCTGTGCGCTCGACTGCAGGTTCTTGGCCGCCTGCTCACGGCTCGATTGCAACGAGTTTAGTTCCTGCTGCCGGCTGGATTGCGCATTCGCGGCATATTGCTGTCGGCTCTCCTGCCGGCCCTGCATCGAGCCGGACCGCGACGCAAAGCTGCCGCCGGCCGCCGGGCTTTCCCTCGAAAACCCTCCAGCGCGCGCGAACCCGCCTCCTCCGCGCGCTCCGCCGCCGCGCGCATACGCATAGCTCGTAAGCAAAACCGCGAGGCTGACGCCGCCAAGCATCGACAATTGCCGCTTCATTATTTCCCTCCTTGTTTGGCCGGCTGCCTTGGTCGCGCGGGCATCACCTTCGCCACAGCCGTGGCGAACGGGATCTTCTTCGCTCCCTCCGGAGGGGTAAAGGTGAACAGGCTTTCCAGTGGCTCGATGTCGATGTTCCAATCCGCGAAATCAGCACGGAATTGAGGCTGGCCGGGTGCATTCCTATACGTCAGCACCGCCCTCACTGGCAGCGGTCGATCACCCTCCGCAATCCACAACTGGAAGTCCACCGTCGCCGTTCTTCCCACAATGTGGTCCGCTGGAACGCCGAGCGTCATCGTCTTCTCCACGTAGTGCACGGATTGAACTCTCTGCTGCAACTCCTCTGGAAAACGGCTTAGCAGGAGCACCGCCAGCGGCAGCCGCATTCCGAGGTCGCGCACAAAATACACCACGGCGTCGTCCACAGTGCCAGGGTGCGGCGCTTGTGCATAAACCTTGGCCGTCTCATCGAAGGTTGTGATCTGCTTGCCGTCGAAGACCACCAGCGTGTGTGCGCCATCGCTCCGCTCAGTCTCCACACGCAGCCGGTCGGGACGGACAAGCGTGACCTTACGCACATCGTTCCACTCGACCTTCGCGCCATCCGGCTGGACCGCGTCGTACGCGGAGTGCACCGTGACGCTCCAGTTCGGCGCTTTTGACAAATAGTCCGCCATCCGCATCATGATTTGGCGCGCGTCGGGCTTCTTTTCGCCCGCGGCAGCGACCATCGCAAGGACTGCCCCCGCCATCAGCGTCAAAGCTCCGACCGTTTTGAAGTATCCATGTACTCTCGCCATAAAGCCAGACATCCTTCCTTCCGATCTCGCCTCGCCTGTTAGTTCGGATTTGAACTCTTAGAAAAGGGCGGCTTTTTTGGACTGGTCTTAATTTTACTTGACAACCATTTGCAACTAGGGTAAGTTTAGAACTGCAACTGGTTAGCAACTAGTCGCAAGAACCTGACAACCAATGACTTACAAAAACGCTCGAATGCTCCTATCTAGGACCGTTTTGGTCTGCTTATCACTTGGATTTGTCTGCTTTCCCGCGCTTGCGCAGGAGAGCCCTTATATCATCACCTACGATCACCACCTGGAGGAGCCGGGGAATTTGGAAGTCGAATACTTCTCCACCTTCGGCACGCAGCGCGCGGGCAATGATTTTCATGCTTTTTGGACCGAGTTGGAATATGGCGCGACGGCGTGGTGGACGACTGAGCTTTATCTGGATGGGCAGACCACTTTCAACGACAGCACAGTCTTTACCGGCTTTCGCTGGGAGAATCGGATGCGGCCTCTTCGCACGGAACACTTCATCAATCCCGTACTGTATTTCGAGTATGAAAACGTCAATGAAGCCGACAAAATCGTCAAGGAAGTGGAGGGCCACGACGTAGAATCCGATCATGGCGATTCCAACGCCGCGCTGAGAGGTGGCCGCAACCACGAACTCGAGCTCAAGCTGATCCTGTCGAAGGATTTCAAAGGTTGGAACGTTGCGTTCAATCCGCTGGCCGTGAAGAATCTCTCTTCCGGCGACCCCTGGGAGTTCGGCTATGCCCTGGGGGTTAGTCACCCGCTGGCGCTGGAGGCGTCGGCGAATCGGTGCACGCTGTGCCGAGAGAATTTCATCGTCGGCGCCGAATTGTATGGGGGCTTGGGCGATGCGCAAAGCTTCGGCTTACGCGAAACCTCCCACTATCTAGCTCCGGCCGTGGCGTGGAACCTTCCGTCCGGCTGGACTCTTCGCGTCGCGCCGGGATTCGGATTGAATGATAACAGCCATCGGCTTTTGTTGCGGTGGGGAATTTCCAGAGAATTCTCCGGTTTTTCGGAGATATTCCGCAAATTGTTTGGAGGCCGCTCATGAAATTCAGACTTGCGGTTGCTGTAGGGCTGGCTCTGTTCGCGGCGCGTTCGTCTGATGCGCAAGACATCGCCGCGGCGCTCGCGCGGGTTCCGGAGAAAGCTCGAGCGAAGCCCAACCCGTTGGAAACTGCGCCGGCGGCCCCTCAGGCCGGCAAGAAACTCTTCGAGCGGCATTGTGCGGAGTGCCATGGGAGCTCGGCCGAAGGCTCGCGCCACGCCCCGGCTTTGCGCGACCCACAGATCCGGGAGGCCGCGGCTGGCGAACTGTTCTGGATTTTGACGAACGGCGTCATTGGCCGCGGCATGCCCGCCTGGTCCAAGCTGCCGGAGCCTCAGCGCTGGCAGATTATTTCCTATTTGCAGTCGTTCTGAGCCGTTCGACCTAAGCTTGGCCATAGCCGCTGATTGACTTAGTCCAGAGACTAAGCGAACCTTGAGTCGTGTCCGAGATCGTAAACATTCATAGCGCCAAAACACATCTTTCCAAGCTCCTTGGGCGGGTAATGGAGGGCGAAGAGATCGTCATCGCCAAAGCGGGAAAGCCCGTCGCACGGCTGGTTCCAGAGCGCCCGTCCGCGGCGGCCAAAAGAGTGCCGGGCATTGACAAGGGCAAACTTTGGATTTCGGACGATTTCGATTCGATGTCCGAGCGGGAGCTTGCCGTCTGGTGTGGCCCCAAGCCGCTGAGTTCGAAACGGCCGCGGAAATAAACTGTTGCCGGACGTCCAGGTCCATCTGGTGGGTTTACGTCCGTTGGCAGGTCTATTTCCTCTTTGCCGCGGCCACGGCCGCCGCGATCACTTTTTCTCGCTCTCCCTTTGACCACGCTGCTTGAATCTGCTCCTCGCTCAAGCCGGCCACTCTGCCGACCAAGACGAACGCGGGCAGCGCATGGGCCAGCGTCTTCCACCTTGCCATCTCGATGAGCGATTGCAGGCTGCGCTCGCGTAATTGATCCAACGCGCTCGCATCGCGCGCGTCGGTGAGAATCTGCAAAGCAGAAAGCGCGCGGTTGCGGTCGGACCACGACAGCGAGTTCAGCATTTCAATAAACCAGGTCGGCTCGATCTTAATTCCCTCTTTTGGATTCAAGCGCGCGCGCACCGCCAGCGCCGTTAAATTCCGCGCCGCGTTGCCGCGCACCTCCGGTTCCGGATCTTTGAGTGCGTACTGAAGGTCGTCTATGATGTCCTTTTTATTCGGCGCGTAGCCGATTACATAAGCCGCGGCGGCGCGCTGATCGTCGTCGTCGGAACTCCGCAAGACTGAGCGCACCTGGGAAAGGTGGTCCGTCACGAGCGCGGGAAGCATATCCTGCACGGCCCGCGCGCTCGGGTCGGCCATGCGGGATTGGCCCTGGGTAAGGTCTTCGGCCGTCGATCCCCGGCGCACCGCGGCCGCCAACGTTTCCTGAAATCGGCGATAGGTGGAAAGGATTTCGTCGGGGAGCCTGGCGTCGCCGCCCTCGGGAGCGTCGCGTATATCGAAGTGCGCCGCGCCGCGCTCCTCAACGCCAACGTAGAGGATCATTTTGCCGCTGTCGCAACACACGGCTTCTAAATGCGACTCAACGACTCCGGAAACCCTGTCGATTTTTTCCTCCGCGTCTCCCTTCGAGCCTGGCAGGAAGTCCCCCTCGCGCACACCCAACGCCTGGCGGATCCTCGCTTCCGGGACTTTTTGCAATCCGTAAAAGTCGATGACGCCGATTCGGGGCGCTCCGAGGGAGCTCGCCGGCCGCGTGGCGGTTTCCTGCGCCGGAAGCGCGACGGTCAGCATGGCCATCAGCATCAATCTACACATTGTCTTTGGGACGCACGCGCCAAGGGGGCGTTATACCTGCTTTTCCGCTAAGGGTCCGATGACCGGCAGCACCCACCGCTCTTTGTTGTACGCCTTGTACATTAGGAGGAGCCAGAGAATGAACACCGAAAGAGCGAAGGCGCTCCAGAGCAGACTGTTGATCATCCAGCCGGCATAAGGCACCAGGGCC
>DASQJB010000498.1:0-11274 GCA_035631295.1 Bryobacteraceae bacterium
AAGGGTCCGATGACCGGCAGCACCCACCGCTCTTTGTTGTACGCCTTGTACATTAGGAGGAGCCAGAGAATGAACACCGAAAGAGCGAAGGCGCTCCAGAGCAGACTGTTGATCATCCAGCCGGCATAAGGCACCAGGGCCCAGATCCCCGAAACGATCGAGATGGCCATGCTCGCAATCACCACGGCCACCCACGCGAAGATCGACTGCAATGCATGGAACCGGATGGTCCGGTTCTTGTTATAGGGCTCCACAACCAGGAATAGGATGCCCGTCAGAACGCCGAGCAAATAGCAGAGTGCCGAGGCGACGTTTTCATCCAGCCCTCCTAGAGCAAGGCCCGAGCCGCCGGTTGGACTCCCAGTCGACGACGCCGATCCCGCCACAGCCGCTCCGCATTTCGAGCAGAATCGTCCATGAACCTCGTTGCCGCACTGAACGCAAAACGCCATTTCTTGAGTCGCGACCTCGATTCTACTCTAGCCGAACTTCCTCACAACCGCTCGGTGGAAGCGTCTTCATCACTTTTGGTGGCCCGCAGGGCCATGCGGACACTCCCTGACGGTCGCGGCTGCGATCCTGCCGGAACTCGCGGGAATCTGACCGTACCTGGTACGCAAGCGTTTCCGTTGAGAGTCTTGTATCAGGGCACGCCTTCAGGCGTGCCGGATGGAAGCCTACCGAGCGGGCTTCAGCCCCTGAATTCGCAGCGAAGGCAAGCAATCGGCAAGGCGCAGCGGCTAAAGCCGACAGGTTGCCGACCCGCTTGTTCGGCACGGCTGAACAGCCGTGCCCTGATACGAGGTCTACCAGGGGGCCACTCTTATGTGGCGCGCCCGTCGCGGCTCGGAATGGGCGCTTGCATTAACAGCAAGTCATGGAGCCGCGACCGGCAGGGAGTGGTCAATTCGACGTTCGCTTTCGTACGAGTTTCAGGATGGCTTCCTCGACTTCCTCGAGAGACAGCCGCGTAGTGTCCAAGTAATCCGCGTCGGGCGCCTGCGTAAGTGGCGCTTCGGCGCGGGTGCGGTCGCGGCGGTCGCGTTCCGCTATTTCCCGCGCCACCTGCTCGCGCGGAGCGGTCCCATCCAACCCCAGTTCAGCGGCACGCCGCCGGGCGCGCTCCTCGGGACTCGCGTCCAGAAACACCTTCACTTGCGCTTCGGGGAAAACCACGGTTCCGATATCGCGGCCTTCGAGAACCGCCGAGTTGTGGGACGCTATGCGGCGCTGCTCCTCGCGCATGGCGCGCCGCACTCCGCCGTAAGCCGCGACGCGGGAGGCAGCCTCGCCTACTTCCGGCGCGCGGATGTCGGCGGTCACGTCGTCGCCATTCAATAAAACCTGGCCGCCCGAAAACTCGATGTGCGCCTGCCGCGCCAATTGCTCCAGCCGGTGCGCATCGTCCCACGCCACTCCGGCGCGCATGGCCCACAACGCCACGGCGCGATACATCGCTCCCGTGTCGATGTACAGAAATCCGAGGCGTTTGGCCACCTCGCGCGCCACCGTGCTCTTGCCGGAGCCAGCGGGCCCGTCAATGGCAACAATGGTGTTCTTGGCCATCCTCTGAGGGAAATATGCCAGATGGCATAGGATTTGGCTGCATGATCTGCCAGCGTAACCTCACTGTTTCGCGAAACGCCAGCATTAACAGGGATTTAGGCTCTGCCATTGTGCAAATGCGGCAGGCGTTCCCTGACAAGTATACTAAGCTAACACACACGTGAACTCCACAACCTGTTCGCTGATTCCGAAGCAAGCACCGCACTGGCTCCACGCAACGCCGTATCTGGTCGTTGCCTTAGCAGTCCTCGGGCTTTGCGCCTGCAATTCCTCCACGGCCGACGCCAGCGCCGACAGCGGCAAGAAAGGGAAGGGGGGCCGAGGCGGTGGTGGAGGCGGACCGGTTCCGGTGGTTGTCGCGAACGCAATCCAACGCGACGTCCCCATCGAAGTTCAGGCCGTTGGTACGGTGGAAGCCTACAAAACCATCAGCATCAAGTCCCAAATAGCAGGTCAAATCACGGACATCTATTTCAACGAAGGCGACTACGTCAAAGCCGGAGACAAGCTGTTCCGCATCGATCCCCGCTTGTACGAAGCGCAACTGACCCAAGCGGAAGCGAACAAGGAAAAGAGCAAGGCGCTGGCAGCGCAGGCGGAAGCCAATCTCCAGCATGACATCGCCAATCAAAAATACGCCGCTCTCACCGCCGATCGCACCGAATCCCTCGTGAAGGAAGGCATCGCTTCGCGCGATCAGGGCGATCAGTTACGCGCCAACGCGAACGCTCTGGCCAAAGCCGTGGAAGCCGACCGCGCGGCCATTGAGAGTGCCAAGGCCCAGATCCTCGCGGACCAAGCCAATATCGATAACATCCGAGTCCAGCTCAGCTACACGATCATCACTTCCCCCATCGACGGCCGCACCGGCAACGTCGCGGTGAAAGTCGGCAACAACGTCGCCCCGCTGACAGTGGAAGTGGTCACCATTAATGAAATCGAGCCCATCTACGTCACCTTCTCCGTTCCCGAGGCGCGGCTGGCCGATATTAAGCGCTATTCGGCCGCCGGCAAGCTGTCAGTGGCTGCGCGCCCGCAGGACGGCAGCGGCGAAGCCGAGCAGGGCGTGCTGACCTTCATTGACAACTCCGTGGACACCACCACCGGCACCATCAAGCTCAAGGGTACTTTCCAAAACAAGGACCGCAAGCTCTGGCCGGGACAGTTCCTTAACGTCACGCTGCGCCTGACCATGCAGCCCAACGCCATCACGGTTCCCAATCAGGCCGTTCAAAACGGCCAGGACGGGCAGTTCATCTACGTTGTGAAGCAGGATCGCACGGTGGAAGCGCGCAATGTGCAGATCGGCACTCGGGTAGATCAGGATCTGGTGATCCTCAAGGGCATCGATCCCGGCGAGACTGTGGTGACGGAAGGGCAATTGCGATTGCAGCCCGGCAGCCGCGTCCAGTTTGGCGAGGGCCGCCGCGGCGGCGGACGCGGGTCGGGGCAAGGCGGCGGCGATACAGGAAAGGGTCGTTCCGGCTAGGGAGTTCGCAGTGAACCTATCGGAGATCTTCATTCGGCGTCCGATCGCCACCAGTCTGCTGATGGCGGCCATCGCGCTGTTCGGAGTGGTGGCCTACTTCACCCTGCCGGTAAGCGATCTTCCCACCGTCGACTTTCCTACTTTAAATGTTCAGGCGAACCTTCCCGGGGCCGATCCGGCCACCATGGCTTCTTCGGTGGCCACCGTCATGGAGCGGCAATTCACGACGATCGCGGGCCTGGATAACATGGTTTCCTCCAGCAGCGTCGGCAACACGCAGGTCACGCTTCAGTTCAGTCTCGACCGTGACATTGACAGCGCCGCGGTAGACGTCGAAACGGCCATCGCGGAAGTGCTGCCGCTGCTGCCCATCATGCCCTTCCCGCCGTCGTTCAAGAAGCAGAATCCCTCCGATCAGCCCATCATGCAGCTCACGCTGACCTCGCCCACGCTGCCGATGAGCCAATTGGACGACTACGGGGAGAATCTCATCATGCCGCGCCTTTCCACCTTGGGCGGAGTCTCCCAGGTGAACGTCCAGGGCCAGCAGAAATACGCTGTGCGCGTGCAGGTGGATCCCGACAAGCTGGTATCGAAACGTATTGGCCTCAATGAAGTTGATTCGGCCATCGCCAACGCCAACCCCAATACTCCGACGGGCACTCTATTCGGCCCGCAGCAAACCTACACCATCGTCACTAACGAGGAGCGCAAGAACGCCGCTCAGTTTGCGGATGTGATCGTCTCCTACCGCAACGGCGCGCCGGTGCGGTTGGGCGAGATCGCCGACGTGATCGATAGCGTCCAGGACACGCGTCAGTCGGCTTGGATGTACACCGCCAACACCCAGCAGCGCTCGGTGCAGCTTCAGATCATGCGCCAGCCCGGCGCCAACACCGTGGCCGTCAGCGACAAAATCCGCGCCGCGCTCAACGATCTCAAGGGCCAATTGCCTCCCTCCGCCAACTTGGCCATACGCTTTGATCGCGCGAAAACCATCCGCCAGTCCTTCGACGACATTAAAACCACCATGTGGATCACGCTGGCGCTGGTGATCCTGGTGATCTTCCTATTCCTCCGTAATGCTTCCGCGACCATCATCCCGTCGATGGCGCTGCCCTTTGCGATGCTGGGCACGTTCGCCATGATGGCGGTGTTCGGCTACAGCCTCGACAATCTGTCGCTGATGGCGCTGATTCTCTCCATCGGCTTCGTCGTGGACGACGCCATCGTGATGCTCGAAAATATCATCCGCCACATCGAGCATGGCGAATCGCCATACGAAGCGGCGTTGAAAGGCTCGCGCGAAATCGGATTCACCATCATTTCGATGACCATCTCGCTCGCCGCCGTATTCATTCCCATTCTGTTCATGTCGGGAATCCTGGGCCGCCTGTTCCGTGAGTTCGCCGTCACCATCGTCACCGCCATCTTGGTTTCGGGCCTCGTGTCAATCACGTTGACCCCCATGCTATGCAGCCGCTTTCTCAAGGTCCGCGAAGCGCATAAAGAGCCGTGGTGGTCACGCGCTTCCGAGTGGTGTTTCCAGAGAACCCTCCATGCCTATGAATGGAGCTTGCGCGGGGTGTTGAAATGGCGGCCCGCCATGGCCATCGTCTTTGTGGGAGTGCTGGCGCTGACCGTCCACCTCTTCAAGGTCGTGCCGACCGGCTTCATTCCTGACGTCGATCAAGACCAGTTGCAGGTGAACCTGCAAGCCGCTCAAGGAACCTCGTTCTACCAGATGATCCAGTACCAGAAGCGGCTGGCCGACATTCTACGGAAGGATCCTAACGTCGATACGTTTTTGGCGAATGTCGGCAATGGCAACTACAACCAGATGCAGGTGACGCTGAAGCCGCGCAAGGAGCGGGCTCTTTCCGCCCAGCAACTCGTGGATAAGCTCCGCCCGCAGGTTTCCAATTTCGCCGGCTTCAAGGTCTTCCTCAACCTGCCGCAGGCGATCCGAATCGGAGGGCGCCAGTCGAGCAGCAATTACCAGTTCACGCTCCAGGCCCTCGATAACGACGAGCTTTATAAATGGGCGGCAACCATGGAAAGCGAAATCGCCAGGCTTCCCGAAGTGCTCGACGTCGGCACCGACCTGCAAATGAAGAACCCACTCATGTCGGTGAAAATCGACCGCGAGCGCGCCGCCCGCTACGGCCTGAACGCCAAGCAGATCGAAAACGCTCTGTACAGCGCCTATGGCCCCGAGCTTACGAGCAACATCTACACGCCGGTCAATCAGTATCAGGTGCTGGAGGAGATGAAGCCGAAGTACCAGGAATGGACGGACTATCTCTCCAAGATCTACTTCAAGGCCGGCAACGGCCAGTTGGTCCCGCTGGATTCTCTCGCCAATGTTGTGCCCTCCGTAGGCCCGCAGAGCATCGCCCATTCCGGCCAGCTTCCTTCGGTTACGCTTTCGTTCAATGTGAAGTCCGGCGTCTCGCTGGGGCAGGCCGTCAAGGCCGTCAATGACTTGGCCGCGCGCGTTCTGCCCGCCAACGTCACCGGCTCTTTCTCCGGCAACGCGCAGATGTTTCAGGATTCGCTTTCCAATCTCGGCGTGCTTCTGATTGTGGCCATTGCCGTCGTCTACATTGTGCTCGGCGTGCTGTATGAAAGCTACATTCATCCCATCACGATTCTCTCCGGACTGCCCTCGGCCGGGGTCGGCGCGCTTTTGACGCTGATCCTCTTTGGAAATGAGCTGAACATTTATTCGTTCGTCGGCCTGGTGATGTTGATCGGCATCGTGAAGAAGAATGCCATTATGCAGATCGACTTCGCGCTGGAGGCCGAGCGCCGCGAAGGCAAAACGCCGATGGAAGCGATCTACCAGGGCTGCATTATCCGCTTCCGCCCGATTATGATGACCACCATGGCCGCCTTGCTCGGCGGTCTGCCCATGGCGTTGGGCTACGGCGCCGGAGGCGAAGCGCGCCGCCCTCTGGGTCTTTGCGTTGTCGGCGGCCTGATGGTGTCGCAGTTAATGACTTTGTACTTGACTCCGGTGGTTTACACTTACATGTCCAGCGTGCTCACCTGGTGGCGCGGCCGCCGCGCTCCGGCTCCCGAGCCAGTGCTGGAGTTCGGAGACTGATTCCCTAACCCATGAACATCTCCGAGCCATTTATTCAGCGGCCCATCGCTACCAGCCTTTTGATGGCGGCCATCGCTCTGTTCGGCACGGTGGCTTATAAGTCGCTGCCGGTAAGCGATCTGCCGAACGTCGATTTCCCGACCCTGCTGGTCACCGCTGCCTTGCCCGGCGCGAGTCCAGACACCATGGCCTCCGCCGTCGCCACGCCGCTGGAGAATCAGTTCTCCACCATCGCCGGCCTGATCGCCATGACTAGCGTGAATTCGCTCGGCTCCACGCAAGTCACCCTGGAATTCGATCTGAACCGAAGCCTCGACGGCGCCGCCGTGGACACACAGGCCGCGATTACACAAGCCTCCAGGCTCCTACCGCAGAACATGCCGACGCCGCCCACCTTCACCAAGGTGAATCCGGCGAATCAGCCTATTATTTTTCTTTCGCTCCGTTCGAAGATGGTCCCGCTCTACACTCTCGACGAGTACGCCGAGACTCGCATCGCGCAGCGCATCTCCACCATCAGCGGAGTAGCGCAAGTTCAGGTGCTGGGGCAGCAGAAATACGCGGTCCACGTGCAAATGGATCCGCGCCAACTAGCCACGCACGCGGTGGGCATCAACGAGGTCGAGACGGCGCTTCAGGCTTGGAACGTCAATCTCCCAACCGGTCAGATCACAGGCCCTCAGCGCGCGTTCACTTTGATGGCCAGCGGTCAATTGACTTCCGCCGACCAGTACAAGTCCCTGATTGTCTCCTACCGCAACGGAAATCCCGTCCGGCTTCAAGAGTTAGGCACGCTCAAGGATAGCGTCCAGGACGACAAAACCGCGTCCTGGTACTACGAAAATTCCAGCGACGGAGAGCGCGCCATCGTCCTCGGCATCCAGCGCCAGCCGGGCACCAACACCATCGCTGTCACCGACGCCATCAAGAAACTTATACCCACTTTCCGCTCCGAGCTGCCTCCGTCGGTGCAGATGGACGTCCTCTACGACCACTCCGACACCATCCGCGAATCCTACTCAGACGTCAAGTTCACCATGATGCTGACGCTCGCGCTGGTGATCACGGTCATCTTCGCGTTCCTGCGTAACGTCTCCGCCACCGTCATTCCCAGCCTGGCGCTGCCGTTTTCCATCATCGGCACCTTCGCGGTGATGTACCTGCTGCACTACAGCCTGGACAATCTCTCGATGATGGCGCTGATCCTGTCAGTGGGCTTCGTGGTGGATGACGCCATCGTGATGCTGGAAAACATTTTCCGCCACATGGAGCTGGGCAAGCGCCCGTTGGTCGCCTCGCTGGTGGGTTCGAGCGAGATCGGCTTCACCATCGTTTCGATGACTTTGTCGCTTGCGGCGGTATTCATTCCCGTGTTGTTCATGGGCGGGATCTTGGGCCGCCTCTTCCGCGAATTCGCCGTCACCATTTGCGTCGCCATTCTGATTTCCGGTGTGGTGTCGGTGACGCTCACGCCCATGCTGTGCAGCCGCTTCCTGCGCGCGCCGGAGCACAGCAAGCGGTCCTGGTTCTACCGCGTCACAGAACGGTTCTTCGAAGCCATGCTGCGCGTCTACGACCGTACGCTCCAGGTGGTGCTGCGCTATCGCCCCGCCACCATGGCGACGTTTGTTCTGGTGCTGGCGGCGACCGGCTATTTATTCGTCAAAATCCCCAAAGGGTTCATTCCCGATCAAGACACCGACCAGTTGCTGGTGATCACCGAAGCGGCCCAGGGCACCTCCTTCTATGAGATGTCTCGCTATCAGCAGATCGTCGCGGACATCGTCAAGCAGAATCCGAACATCGAAGCGCTCATGTCGACCGTGGGCGGAACGGAAGCGTCCACGCTCGGAGGCCCCAACTACGGCGAGATGATCGTCCGTCTCAAGCCCCGCGCCCAGCGCAAACAACTGGTCAACGAGATCATCGACGACCTTCGGCCCAAAGTCTCCAACATCCCCGGCATGAAGGTCTATCTGCAAAACCCGCCCACCATACAGATTGGCGGACAGGTGACCAAGAGCTTGTACCAGGTTTCGATGGTCTCGCCTGACCGGCCTGCTCTTTACGACGGGTCTCAAAAGTTGATGGCGGCCATCGCCAACATTCCCGGCATCGACGACCTTTCTAGCGACCTCGCCATTACGAGTCCGCAGGTCAAAGTGGACATCGACCGCGACAAGGCTGCCGCGCTCCAGGTTAACGCTAGCACCGTGGAGGGCGCTTTCTACGACGCTTTCGGCCCCAAGTGGGTCTCCACCATATACGCATCCATCAACGAATATCAGGTGCTGCTGGAGCTGGATCCTAAATATCAAGCAGATCCGCGGGCGCTCTCCACGCTTTACTTTAAGTCTTCAGGCGGCCAATTGATTCCGCTGGACACGTTAGCCAAGATCACTCAGGAGGCCGGTCCGCAGTCGATCAACCACTACGGCATGCTGCCCGCCGTCACGCTATCGTTCAATTTGAAGCCCGGTTATGCGTTGGGCGACGTCGTATCGAAGGTGCAAGCCATCGCTGCCGACACTCTTCCAAACGACGTGAGCGTTTCCTTTCAGGGTGCCGCGAAGGAGTTTGAGAGCTCGCTCAGCAATCTTTCCATCTTGCTGATCGTCGCGGTTTTGGTCGTATACATTGTGCTGGGCATTCTGTATGAGAGCTACATTCACCCGCTGACGATCCTCTCCGGCCTGCCTTCCGCCGCCTTCGGAGCCTTAGTCACGTTGATGCTCTTCCACATGGATCTCAATATCTACGCGTTCGTCGGCTTGATCATGCTGATCGGAATCGTGGAAAAGAACGCCATCATGCAGATCGATTTCGCCTTGGACGCGGAGCGCAACCAAGGACTCACTCCGATGAAGGCGATCTACGAAGGCTGCCTGATCCGCTTCCGTCCGATCATGATGACCACGATGGCGGCGCTTTTGGGCGCGGTGCCCATTGCGCTCGGCTACGGCGCGGGCGGGGAAGCGCGGCAGCCGCTAGGACTGGTGGTGGTCGGCGGCCTGATGTTCTCCCAGCTAGTCACGCTGTATCTCACGCCCGTCTTCTACACCTATATGGCCGCTTTGCAAGAACGCCTTGGCCGCGGCAAGCGCAAGAAGCGCGCGCCCAAGCGCGAAGAGGCCGTCGAGACCCCGGCGTAGGCGATCGTTCTCGCAAAGCAGGCACAAGGCCGACGCGGTTCCCCGAACGCGGGCCCACACCTATGACTTCTACATGTGGTATATGTAGAAGTCCTAGGCGTACGGTTAATGAAATCGGATCTACCCCAAGGCACTCTCGATCTACTGATCCTAAAGGTTGTTGCCCTCGGACCTGTCCACGGGTACGCGATCGCGCAACGATTGCAGCAGGTATCGCGCGAAGTGGTCCAGGTTCCACAGGGATCTCTCTACCCCGCGCTGCACCGCCTCGAGAACCGCGGTCTGCTCGGCGCGGATTGGAAGGAGACCGAAACCGGTCGTGAGGCGAAGTTCTATCGCCTAACCCGGAAGGGGAGGGCACAGTTTCAGAAAGAAACCGCGAGCTGGGAGCGATTGACGACTGCCGTCGGCCTTATTTTGCGACTCAGCGATGGAGGAGCCGAATGAATTTCTGGAAACGATTCTGGCGGCGCGCACGGATGGAGGAGCTTCTTGATAAAGAAGTGCAATTCCACATCGAACAGCACGCGGCTGACCTGATGGCGCGCGGGATCGATCCGGAGAACGCACGGCGGCAAGCGAGGGTGGCGCTCGGAGGTCCTGAACAAGTGAAGGAGAGTTGCCGGGACGCGCGCGGTACGCGCTGGCTGGAGGAGCTCTTGCAGGACTTACGGTACGCGGCGCGTGTGCTCGGACGGAATCGGGGGGTCGCGTCGGTCGCCGTGCTGACGCTGGCGCTGGGTATCGGCGCGACGACGGCGATCTTCAGCGTGGTGAACCCCATTCTGTTCGAGCCGCTTCCGTATGTCCATGCGGACCGGATCGCGACCATCTGGTACGGAGGCGCCGATGGCTCTCGCGTTCCCCAGTCCTTTGGCGCATATCGCGAGCTGGCCACGCGCAGCCGCCTCTTCGAAGCCTTCGCCGTATTCAAGCCCTGGCAGCCGGCATTGACCGGGCCGGCGGAGCCGGAGCGATTGGAGGGGCAGCGCGTTACGGCGGCCTACTTCCGTGTGCTCGGCGTCGCGCTGGCGCTGGGACGCGATTTCGACTTGGCCGACGATCGCAGCGGCGGTCCCAACGTAGTCATCCTCGGCGAGACTGTGTGGCGGCGTCGCTTCCATGGCGACCGCACGATCGTGGGACAGCAGATCACACTTGACGACAGTCTTTATACGGTGGCCGGCGTGATGCCGGCCGCGTTCGAGAATGTCCTGGCGCCCTCGACCGAGATCTGGTCGCTCTTGCAGTATGATGCCTCGCTTCCCGCCAATGGTAAGGAGTGGGGGCACCATTTGAGCATGGTCGCGCGACTGCGGCCGGGAGTTGCGATGGAGCAGGGCAAGCGGGAGCTTGACCAAATCGCGCGCGCTCCGACGCCGGAGTTCTCCAGACCGTCGTGGTCGTCCATGAACCACGGATTGATCGTGAACCGCTTGCAGGACGACGTCACGCGCGGCGTCAAGCCGGCTCTGCTGGCCGTACTCGGCGCGGTAATCGTGGTGCTGGCGATCACCTGTGTGAACGTCGCCAATCTTCTACTAGCTCGCGGGGCGCAACGGCGCGGTGAATTCGCGATGCGGGCAGCGCTCGGCGCCCGACGAACTCGCCTGGTTCGGCAACTCCTGGTCGAGACCCTCCTACTAACCCTGGTGGGCGGCGCTTTAGGAATGGCCGTCGCGGAGCTTGGCGTGCGCGGGCTGGTGGCGCTCAGTCCGCCAGACCTTCCGCGGCTGGCGGCGATTCACCTGGCTATGCCGGTCTTCGCTTTCGCCTTTGGCGTTACGATGCTGATCGGTTTCTCGGTCGGGCTCTTGGCGGCTCTGCGCATCTCGCACGGCCTGCATATCGGACTGCAACAAAGCTCACGGCGGTCTACCGGAGGCCAGCGATTGACCCGCCGCGCGCTGGTCGTCACCGAGGTCGCCCTCGCCCTTTTGCTGTTGGTAGGCGCCGGC
>DASQJB010000499.1:0-4421 GCA_035631295.1 Bryobacteraceae bacterium
GATCCTTTCGATGGCCTCCGCGCAAGTCAGTTCATCCACGGCGCAGACGGCCAGGATCGGCTCGCCTTGATACACAGGCTCGTTGGTGAGACCGCGTTCGCCTAAGGGGTTGGCCGGAATGCGCTGCCCCAGGTCTGTCAAGGAATCGGCGGGCTTGGGCATGTCCTCCGGCAACAGGATCGCCTTCACGCCAGCCATCTTCAGCGCCTCGCTCGTGTCGATCTTGCGGATGCGTGCGTGTGGCATGGGGCTGAGCAGAAGTTTGGCGAAGAGCATGCCGTCGGCCCGATAGTCTTCGGCGTATTTCGCCTTGCCGGTGACTTTGGCTACCAAGTCGGGCGTCGTGTAGTTCTTGCCGAGTAGCTTGTAAGGGGGATGCTTTGGTAGGTCGGGCATCGCGTCATCCTTTCCTCGTCAACTCAGCGCCACGCATCATGGCGTTGAGGATCTTGTCGTAATCCTGGCACCGGCACAGGTTGCCCGAGATGCCGTGAGCCAATTCCGCGCGAGTGGGATTGGGATTCGTCTTCAAGAATCCCACCGTCGCCATGACGAAACCGGGCATGCAAAAGGCGCACTGGAAGCCCTGCTCGTCGATGACGCCCTGCTGGACAGGATGGAGCGCGCCATCGGCGTTGGCGAGTCCTTCGATGGTGACGATGTTCTTGCCGCGCGTTGTGTGGGTCAGCACGGAGCAGGAGTAGTGAGGAACATCGTCGATGAGCACGGTGCAGGCGCCGCATTCAGAGCGGTCGCAGCCGATTTTTGTGCCCGTGAGGCCGAGTTTGTAGCGCAGCGTCATGGCTAGGGTTTCCTGCTTCATGACGTCGACGCGCCGCTGCTGACCATTGACGTTGAGGGTGACCAGGCGCTCGACCGACCCTGCGGCGGAGGCTCCGGCGCGCACGACCGAACTCCGGAACAGATAGGCCGCGCCGGAAACCGCGCCCGCGGCGATCACTCCCTTGATGGCTTGTCGTCGCGATAAGCCTTGCGGCGTATCGCTCATTTGTGGATCTGGCATGTAAGGATCACCTCGTCCTCTCTCCGCGGCCCGCGAAGAGCGAGGTTCGCCGGGCCGCCGGGAGCCGATTCGGATGCATTATATACCTCTTGGCCGGGGCGCGCAGCCAGCCCGAATTGGGTCGCCTAAAATGTCACCGAGAAGCGACTGGATGGGTCAAATAAAAAAGTAAGGGAAACCAGGCAAGGCATGGGACGCCGGAAAGGTGGACATGCGCGCACGAAAGCAGTACTTGGAAGAAGTTTGGAAGGAATACCAGAAAGCAAGCAAGGCGGATAAGGGGAAGCTGCTGAGCGAGGCGCAGCGGCGGACAATATCTCCACACGCTTTCCACCCTGGGCATCGCCACGCACTGGTGGGAGGGGCAGGCTATCGTCTCTCGATCGCGGACGCGAGTTGAGATTGATTCATGGAAAACCTCCTATTCGCTTTTCGCGCGGGGGGAATGCGGGGAACCGGCCGAGTTGAATTGGGATGTTGGTGAGGGGGTGGATTTTGGAGGGCTTGGGAACGTGAATGTCCGCGGCGTTTTGCATCGAAGGAGATCCGTGCCAGCGATAAGATTGAGAAGGCAGGATGGGTGCGTACAATCCGAAACGCCAACTGCAGCAGATCATTACATAAATTAGTGGACCACTAAGACGGACCGGCCGGACACCACTGGCGCTCGCCCCGACCGAGTACAAGGAGGATCGAAACATGAAGCCAAAGAACACGATCTGCCTCTGGTTCGATAAGGACGCGCTTGAGGCGGCGCGCTTCTACGCCGCTACCTTCCCGGATAGCAAAGTAGCCGCCGTACACAATGCGCCCGGTGACTATCCGAGCGGCAAGGAGGGCGATGTGCTGACGGTGGAGTTCACCGTTCTTGGCATTCCCTGTCTCGGTCTCAACGGCGGCCTGGCGTTCAGGCACAGCGAGGCCTTCTCCTTCCAGATCGCGACGGAAAATCAGGAAGAGACGGACCGCTACTGGAACGCGATCATCCGCAATGGCGGCGTGGAAAGCCAGTGCGGTTGGTGCAAGGACCGCTGGGGTCTTTCCTGGCAGATCACCCCGCGCGCGCTAACCGAGGCGCTTGCGGCTGGTGGCGGTGAGGCAAAACGCGCCTTCGAGGCGATGATGCCGATGAAAAAGATTGACATCGCCACGATCGAGGCAGCGCGCCGAGGCTGACGCGAACACGACGATACCTTAAATTATTGAGAAAACCGCAGACTCATTCATCTGCGGCGAAACACGCTTCCGAAACCAGCGCCGCCGTCAGAGCGTTCGCGGGAAAGGATTCGCGCGCGCGAATCACGAATCCCGTCATATTAGCCACGGCGAAGCTAATGCCGTTAAGATTGCGCTCACGGGGCAATCCCGGCAGCGGCCGCGGATAGCCGGACGCATAGTAGACCGGTCCGCTGTCCTCGTCCTTGATGCGATAACGCGCGCGGGGGCAATCCGAATCGACTCTCACTCCGATGACTCCCGGCAGACTCCCGGGAAGGCAGGCGCGGCCGTCGGTTTCCCGGGCGCTCACGAACATGGTTCCACGCGATGCGGCGCTCTCTACAAGCGCCCGCAGGTGGCTCTCGTATTCGAAGTTCACCGTGCCGAGACTCAGGTTGATCACGTGCACCGATTGCGTGAGCGCCCATTCGATCGCCGCCATCAGAGCGGGCGACCCAGTGCGCAGAGAACGCTGAAAAAGCTTGATGGCGAGATACTCGGCTTCGGGTGCTTTCTCCTGAATGGCCGCCATTACCGCGGTGCCGTGGCCCAGGGTGTCCAAAAAACAACCTTCCTCGATCTGGTTGGGACCGACGATCGAGGCGCCGCCGGCGATGCCGGAAATATGAGGGTGCCGGGGATTCACGCCGCTATCGATTACCGCGACTCGGACGCCGCGGCCGGAAGCACCGGGAAAGGGCAGGGGGAGCTCGGCTGCGGAACTAAACGGCCGCTTGGAGTCCATGGCGAATGCGGGCTTGTGCGGATTCAATCTCGATGACGCAGTCGGCGGCGGCGGCTAGCGCGGGCCGGTGCGTAATCACGATCAGAGTAGATGAGGGCAGGGCCTGGCGCAGCCTGGAAGCTACGAGCCTTTCCGTTTCGGCGTCGAGGGCTGAAGTAGGCTCATCGAGAATCAGGACGCGCGGAGCGCGCAGCAGGGCGCGGGCGAGCGAGATGCGCTGCCGCTCGCCGGCCGATAGAGCCAGACCGCGCTCCCCGGTCTTGGTGTCGTAACCCTCCGGCAGGCGGCGAAGCAACTCATCCAATCCCGCGGCGCGGCCTGCTCGTTCGATTTGAAGCGGAGTGGCCTCCGGCAACGCGTAGGAGATGTTCTCCCGGATGCTGGCATTGAACAAGTACGGCGATTGATCCACCAGCACGACGTTGCGGCGGAGGTCGTCCAGTGAGAGGCTGCGCAGATCGTGGCCGTCCAGGAAAATGCATCCCTGGTCGGGATCCAAGTACCGGACTAGCAGGTCGGCCAAAGTCGATTTGCCTACGCCGCTGGCTCCGAGAATGGCGCAAAAAGCTCCCGGTGGAATCTCCAGCGACACGTTTTCCAGAACCGCGTTGCGGTCGTATTTGATGGAGACGTTCTCCAGTCGCCAACGGCCCTCCACCGAATCGAGGCGAGCCGGCGAAGAGCACTCGCGAACTTCGGCGGGCGTATCGAACAGCTCGAAGACGCGCCCCAGCGAAACCCGCGCGGACGCGAGCCCGGCTGTGGTTCCCATCAGGTTCTGAACGGGCGCAAGCAGCCGCATATGGTAGGCCATGAACGCCACGATCGTGCCGATCGACATAGAGCCGCTGATGATCAGCCATCCACCGTAGAGAAACACCGCTGCGGTGGCCGCCGTGAGAATCGTGCCGGGCAGGGCGCCGGTCATAAACGAAGCGATCTGCGCATCGAGCATCGTGCGGACATAGGCGTCGTTGCGCTCTCTGAAACGCGCGACTTCGTGTTCCTTGGCGCGAAGCGACACCACCGCGCGCATTCCTAAAATGGTGTCGACGAAAAGGCTCCCCAGGTCGGCGCTGCGCTCTCGCAGCTTTTTGGTTAGCGCCGTCAGGCGACGCTGGTATCGCAGAAACGTGTAAACGCAAGCCGGAAGAAAGACTACGCTCACAAAGAACAGCCGCCAGTTCAGCCAAAGCATCATGAACACGGAACCGGTCAGAAACACCACGTTCGAAAGAACGGATAACAGGGTGTCCGCCGAGACGCGCTGGATTTCGCCCATGTCGTTGTTGAGGCGGGACATCAGATCGCCCATTCGGAAGGCCGCATAAAAACGCGGGGACAGCGTTTGCAGATGGCGGAACAGCGCCACCCGCATATCGAAGAGCATGGCCGCCGAAACTTTCGCATAGCGGTAGCTCGAGAGAATGTTGA
>DASQJB010000500.1:0-5793 GCA_035631295.1 Bryobacteraceae bacterium
TTGAGTGCCCCGGAGAGTCGGGTCCCTGACGATCACGTTGGGTTCGTTTGCGTCCAGGAACAAGCCCAAGCGGTGAGCCGCGGAACCGATATAGCTGATATCCAGCGCGCTGGAACGCCCAATCTGGCGCTGCACTCCGAAGTTCCAGTTATAGCCATAGGACGTCCGCAAATTTGGGTCAATGCCGTTAAAGGTGACCAGGCCGATCGCGGGCGCGCCAGGAGCTTGCGTAGTGCGAGCTACCAAGGGAATGTTCTGATTGAACGCCAAGTCCCAGCCGTAGCCCGCGGCGGGTTGCGTCGTACCGGCGCGCTGTGTCGTTGTGAGAACAACAGGCACGTTCAAGGACTGGTTCACGGGAATGTTGTTGAAGATGTCGTCGTAACTGAGACGGAATCCGCCGCGAATTACGGTTTTTCCGTCTTTTAGCCAGCCCGAGCCGAACTGAGGCGTATAGGCGAAACCTACCACCGGTCCAAAGGTATTGTAGTCGGGGTTGACGCCGGACGCGGGTAGAGTAAAGGGCGCCGTCTTGTATACGAAAGCGGAGCGGCCGGTCTTGAGGGGATCGAGATCCAACAATTGATTGGTCCCAATGAGCACGGCGCCGACGCCGGGAATGAAGTTGGTTCCCTTAAGCCGCTTCTCGGAAGACACGCCTAACGGCTCCCAGCGCAAGCCCAGCTCGATGGTCAGGTTCGACTTGAGCTTCATGTTGTCCTGCATATAAAGGGCGTTGGCGTAGCGGTACCAGTGTGACAACGTGTCCCCTGTGCGAATGGTGGAAGTCAGCAGCAGACTTCTCCCGTTGCAGGCCGCGCAGACCCCGGCAAAGCTATCGAAATCATTGAAGGTGAGGGAGCCACGGGAATTGCCATCCAAAAAACGCCGGGTCTCTTCCCGGCGTCCGCTCCAGCCGAACTTGATGGTGTGCCGGCCAGCGACCCGCGTCGCATTTTCAAACAACTCGTAGGTATTTGTGATTCGTCCCTGCGGAAGATTTGTGGCGCCGCCGAGCGACGTATAGCCGCTAATCACGACTCGCGGCAGCCCACTGTCCAGCGGATTCACGGTACTATCCACGACCCCAGGTATTGGCAGAATGCTCGCGGCATTGAAGCCGTTGTCCTCGACTTTAAAGTCCGTCTTGTTGCGGGAGAAACCGGCGCGCGTCTCGATGAACAACGTTGGAGAGAACGTATGTGTCTCCGCTACGGCGAGGTTCTGGGTTCCGGGTTTATTCAAAGTGCTAAAACCCGGAAGCGTGGTGGGACTCTGAGCCGCGACGGTGTCGCCGCCAAACCAGATGTAACGGCCTATGAGCCGGTCGTTGCCGCCAATATACTGATCGATGCGAACCAAGTGAGTGTTGTCGTCGGCGGACTGCGCCAGATTGCCGACGTAGTTCACTTTGCCCGCCGGTTGAGAAGGATCGGTGGGCATAGGGTAGAACTTGATCAGATTCGCCGCAAACGGGTCTTTGATGGAGGCCCGCTGCAAAGCTGTCGGCACGGTCGCCGCCGCCGGAAGCGGATTGGTCTGCTGTAAGGCTTCCCAACTATAGAGGAAGAAGGTCTTGTTCCGGACGACGGGGCCGCCGATATAGGCGCCGTATTGGTTCCGGCGCAGCACGGGCTTGGTTCCGTTCAGCTTATTGGTGAAGAAATCCCTCGCCTGGAGCTTGTCATTGCGGAAGAACTCGAACAGGTCGCCATGGAATTCGTTGCCCCCGCTCTTTGTGACCACGTTGACCTGGGCTCCGGACTGACGGCCGAACTCCGCGGAAGGAACCGTCGTGGTGACGCTCAACTCCTGCACCGCTTCGGCGATACGGAGGTTGTTGGTCGGACCGTTTACCTGTGGGTCCAGCGCGTTGACGCCGTCAATCATCCAATTGGTTGACTGGGCGCGAGAGCCGGCCGCCGCAAATGCTCCGGCCTGCGTGCCTGGGGCGGAGAGCGTCGTACCCGGCGTGGCGATGGCCAAATCGTTGAACCTGCGATTGACCTCGGGAAGGTTCGCCGCCATCTTCAAGTCGAAGTTGGTTCCAGTCGAGATCTTTTCCGGCTCGATAAGCGCCCTGACGTCTCCCGTCACAAACACCTTCTCGGTTACTTCCCCGAGACTGAGAGTGAAATCCAGAGACACAATTTGATCCACAAGCACCGTGACCTTCGGAATCACTTGCGTGCTAAAGCCTGTGAGTTCGGCTGAAACTGTGTACGTGCCGGGCTGAAGGTCCAAGAACTGATACAGCCCGGTCGAGTCCGACCGGGTTTTGGCGGAAACCCCCGTCAGTTCGTTATTCAGCGTGATCGTGGCGTTCGGAACGAATGCACCGGTTGCATCTCGAACGTACCCCTTAATGGAACCCACCGGCGCAGCAAATGACGTTGCAGCGGCGGAAAGAACAAGGAATCCCCACAGTACCTTCCCCATAACACCCCCTTAACACCCCTCTTGCCAAGATTGCGATTAACTGGCTGGCAAAACCCCAGGAAAGAGCCCACCTAGCTCGGTCCTGCAAACTTGATCCAGATTCGGATGGGTGCAGTATACAACACCATCCACCTTGATGAAAGGGGTGGTAGCGCGCGCGGATGTACGAACTGCCGCGCTGCTGGACGCTTCTTGGCCGCTTTGAGATCGCAGGAACGGTGAACCAGCGCTATGCGCCTGCCAGCACGAGCAGCCGTTGGCCCCACATCTGCTGCCGAGTAGACTAATTCTAGACGACAGGAGGATGTATGACCCGGGGATTACTGGCGTTACTGTTGGCCCTTCCGTCGGCCGTGCACGGTCAAAAGCCCGCTAAACAAGCCGAGGTGAAGATCCAGAAAACCTCGCTTTCCAAGGACCAGGAAGCGCAACTCGGTAAGGAAGCAGCGATGCAGGTGGAGCGCGAGATGGAAGTAATCCACAACGACGAAGTCGAGCATTGGCTCAATCAGATCGGCCAGAGCTTGGCCAAGGCCCCACAGGCCAACGCGTATCCTTACTACTTCAAGCTGCTCAACGACGATTCAATCAACGCGTTCGCGCTTCCCGGCGGTCCGATGTATGTCCACACCGGGCTGCTGAAGGCGGCCGATAGCGAAGGTGAAGTGGCCGGGGTGCTGGCGCACGAAATGTCGCACGTGGCGCTGCGGCACGGCGCGGCGCAAATGAGCAAGCAGCAGACCTACGGCGCGTTGTTCGGAATCTTGGGAGCGGCCGTCGGCGCCGTGACTCAAGGCCAGGGCGGACAATGCGGACTGTTATGCCAGGCGGGCGAGATCGGCTCGGGTCTGGCGCAAAACTCCGTGCTGATGAAATTCTCGCGAGGCTATGAGCACGACGCCGATTTGAATGGAGCGCGCATGATGGCGGCGACGGGTTATGATCCGATCCAGCTTCCGCGGTTTTTCGAAAAGCTGGAGGCCAAGTTGGGGACCGCCGCCGAGCCTAAGGGCTTGGCTCTGTGGGTGTCCTCGCACCCCGCCACAGGCAGCCGGGTCAAATACGTTTCCGAAGACATCCAGTTTTATCCCAAGCGCGATTACACGGCTGGCACAGGCGGCTTCCCGCGGGTGAAACAATTGGTGGCCTCTCTTCCGCCGCCCAAGCCGCAGCCCGGGACTTTGATTCTAGCCAAGAAAGGCGCCTCTCCACGATCGAACCTGCCGGCGGGCTTTAAGGATTACCAGGCGAACGGATTCGCCATCGGCTACCCGGGCGCCTGGCAAGCGGGACAACCGCAGCCAGGCGCGAGTATATATCTGGTTCCGCAGGGAGGCGCGATTCAAGGACAAAGGGGCGTCGAACTCCTATTCGGTGGAATGCTGGACTATTACGTTCCGCAGTCTGGCGCTGCCGCAGCAAGCCTTGAGGGGACCACCAAAGAGTTCATCGCGTCGCTTCAGAAGGGCGATCCCAATTTGCGTGCCGGAAGCCCAGAGCGCGCGCAACTGGGAGGCAAACCCGCGCTCCTGGCTAAACTGAACACCAAGACGTCGTCGCGGGAGCAACCGGAGCAGGTCGTTTACCTCTACACCGTGGCTCGAGAGGCTGGGTTATGGTACTTGGTGCTAGCGGCGCCGCCATCGCGGCTGGGCGAGTTCGACCCGTTGTTCAAGCAGATGATTGAGACAGTTCAGTTTCCCAACTGAGTTGAGGCGTGTCTCGGTGTCCGTGCGTCCCGGTTCATATCAACCTAGTAAGCCGACCGTAATGTCCCTTTACTGCCCTCCACGTGAAGTGGTGTCGCATTGAATTGGGCGTGAACGACTTTCGAAGTTCGGTTTTCCTAGAAGCGGCGTTGGGACATCCGATGTGTATACAGGAGAGGAGCCG
Organism: Bryobacteraceae bacterium; assembly: GCA_035631295.1. Lineage (GTDB taxonomy): Bacteria > Acidobacteriota > Terriglobia > Bryobacterales > Bryobacteraceae > Palsa-187. Next base: position 4,333 of record DASQJB010000500.1, read on the forward strand.
CCAGTTTGACGTATCAGAGCGCAACCCGCGGCGTGAGGCTCAGGGTACGATGGAACCAAGATGCCTCGGACGATCCTTCTCGGCGATGCGCAGGTCGATGAAGCGGCTATCCGGGCACTGTGCCGGCAATATCGTGTCCGGGAACTTTTCGTTTTCGGATCGCCGCTACAGGTAAGATGCGCCCCGACAGCGATATCGACTTGCTTGTCGAATTCCAGCCGGAAGCGGGAGCTGACCTGGTGGATCATGCCGGATTGATGCTAGATTTGTCTCGGCTTCTCGGGCGGATTGTGGATCTGGTCTCGAAGAGGGGACTCAAGCCACCGATTCGGGCCTCCGTGCTTGAGCAGGCGCGGCTCGTGTATGCGGCGTGAGATCTTGTATCTCACCGACATCGTCGAGGCTATTGATCACATCGGGACGTTCGTCTCTGGAATCGACTTTGAAGCGTTTCTAGGTTCGGAGATGATCAGGAGCGCGGTGGCCCAAAAGCTGGCGAATCATCGGCGAAGCAGCCGGGAGGGTCTCTCAACCGACGAGGGCGCGCCGGCCCGAAGTGCCATGGCCTCAAATCGTCGCGTTTCGAAATACTCTGGTTCACGCCTATTTCGGTATCGACTGGGAGGAGGTGTGGCGGGTTGCCAAGAAGCGCTGTCCCGTGCTGCGAGGCCCGGTCATGCAACTCCTCGCGGAAGAACGGAGCCGGCTTGAAGAGGACCTCAAGGAGTAGCGGGGTCGAAGCGGGAGGGGCAAGACGACGACCTCCTGCGCTCGACCCGCGCTATTTCTGATATTCGGGCATTCGGACGATCAACCCGTCGAGTTGTGGGGTGACCTGTATCTGGCAGCTCAAGCGGCTGTTGGGGAGGCGCTCGCAGGCGGTGGAGTCGAGCATGGCGTCCTGTTCTTCGCCTATGGGCGGAAGCAGCGGCAGGAACTTTTCGTCCACGTAAACGTGGCAGGTGGCGCAGAGGCACGAGCCTCCGCACTCGGCCACAATGCCGTCGATGCCGTTGCGGACCGCGCCTTCCATGACGGATTCGCCCACGGGCACGTCGATCTGGAAAGCCTCTTCTTGATGGGAGATATAAGTGATTTTGGGCACGAACATAACAGTATAAAGCGCCGCCGCCGTGAGACAATAAAAGACGTTCGGGGGACGAAACCGGGAACTTTGGCGTCTATAACATCGTCTTGACCAAGGCAGGGAGAGATGGCGGGCTGAAGCCCGCCGCAGGTTAAAGCCTGCCCTACAAGAGGGCCAAAAACGTGACTACAGCTGGAAAAACTGCTCTTACTCTTGTTGTGCTCGGTGTCGTGGCCGCGGGGACCGTGGCCAGCGTGCGCTGGAGCCAGCGCGACCTGGTGACGGTGCAGACCGCCAAGGTCATCCGCGAGGACCTGACCAGCATCGTCACCGCCTCGGGCGAGATCAAGCCGCGCAATTACATCAACATGGGC
>DASQJB010000501.1:0-5368 GCA_035631295.1 Bryobacteraceae bacterium
GCTCGAACAGACTTACCAGCTTGTCCGGTAATTGGGTTAGTCCTTGGAAGATGCGCGCCTTGGTCTGCTTCACCACCTGGCCTACGCGTTCGGTCATCGTAACCAACCGCTGACGCCATCCTTGTACCAGTTTCCGCTTGCGAGACGACAGGCGATCCACTTCCTGTCGGACGCCCTGAGCGTCCCGGAGAATCTGGCGGGTCAAGCGCAGAAGATCCGCATATTCTCGTTGGCGTTGCTCCTCTCCGGCAGGCCCCTTGTGGCGCAGAGCGTGGGCGATCGCAATCACCCGCTTGGCTACGCTGCGCTTCCGATTTCGGATCTTGCTCTGAAGACCGCCGACCTTCTGTTCGATCTTCTTCATGATTCGCGTCAACACCCGGGCGCCATCATTCAGCAGCCCACTGTCGGTGGGGTAGTGAATATTGGACTCCACCACAGTCGTATCCACCCGCATCTGGCGGCCGCGGATGACTTGGAGCTCCTGCGCGAGGGCTACCATCCGATCGTGCAACTCGCGGACCGCCGCGGGACCCACCGCTTGTCCCAGCCGCACCAGCGTCTTGGCATCCGGCACCTTTTCCAATCCAATCCGGCAAAAGCTGCGGTATACCGCATTCGCTCGGACCTCCCGCTCCAAGGTCTCATAACTCCAGTTGCGGACATGTTTGAGAAGCAGCATGCGCAAAACCACCTCCGCGGGCGTTTGTGGTCGCCCCGCCGTGCGGCTGTGGTCGTGCCGCTTTCCTTGCGCCTCGTATACCGTATGCAGAAGCTCATCGTCTTCCAGCAACTCATCCACGGCACGCATCCATGGCTCCCACAGATCGGCCACTTCCTGGTCGAAAAACGTCTCCCACAAACTGGGTTGTTGATGTCGTAGGCGAATCATGACGGTTAGACGTCCCAAAACAAAATCAGGTTATTCTGTTTCGGATCGATCCCAGTCACACTAGATCTTTCGGCATCGCGGTGGCGCTATTTTGCACCGCGAAGTAGACTAGAGGCTTCTCCCCCGGCCGACGACATGATCCGACCTGCGTTCAGCAGCGCATACGGGGCCGTGTACCACACGGACTGTATGAATCTGTTCGCGGCTCTCAAAGACGAATGTGTCGATACCGTTTTTGCCGATCCGCCGTTCAATCTCGGCAAGGATTACGGCGCCGGCGCCGGCAGTCACGAGCTAAAGACAGAAGACTATCTGAGGTGGTGCCGCTCCTGGATGGATGAAGCGGTCCGCGTGGTTAGACCAGGCGGCGCAATCTTCTATTTACAATCTTCCGCAATGGGCTTACCATCTGGCGGCTCGCTTGGAATCCACAGGGATGAATTTCCGGCTTCAGCTCGTTGATGCCCCAACGCGCCTTAAACTTGCTATGCGGCGGGGGCAGTGTCTTCCCAAAAGTCTGTCAGGTTGAGGCCGAGCGGATTTAGGTATTTGCGATGGCCTCCGTAGTCCTTTATGTCTTTGTCGCAGTGCCTGCACTTCGGAACCGGCACGCGAACGGCATCGCGGTTGAATTCCCTGGGGGCGCCCTTGGTGAAATACAACAAGGCATAGTGCGCTGGATATAGCTTCTTGCCCCGGGGAAGGTCCCCTTCATCGGCACAGCGATCTGTTTGGAGGGGGAGGATCGACTTGCGAGGCGGCGGAAAAGCTGAAACGGTATTGGCTCGGCGCAGAAGTCGTCGATTGTGCTCTCATCCGGGACCGTTTTAGGAGGCACGTGCCCGAGGCAGCGTCAACAACTCCCCACGAACTCGCAGTTCTATTCAAGGAATCCAACCCACGTCTAGGAATCGATATCTCCACATGCCGAAGATTATTGAAGACGTCGGGTACGACGGCGCAAGCAGCGGGTCGAACGGCTCGGCCTCACTCCTCTTGTCGATGAGATCAAAGAAATCGCCGGAGGCTTCGATCTCCGAGTTAAAGAATCCGTAGACGCCAACGGCGGCGCGGCAGTCCGTAGGATGCTCGACGGCCGGTTCGAAGCCGCGGGCGGCTGGGCCAAGAAGACGGCTGGCGACATTGATTGGGTCAAGTGCAAGGTCGTCAACGGGACGCAAGTCTGCATCGGGGTGGAGGTCCAGGTTTCGGCTCGTAGCGATTTACTCGTGGTGGATATGATCCATCTTGCGGCCGCATTTCGGGACGGACGGCTGGATGCAGGAGTGATCATCGTACCGGATCGCGGTCCTTGCCTCTCGGACGCCAAGCGACATGCTCGCGTTGCGCGCCTGGAGGACTCACCGCTGATCTTGCTGGCCATCGAGCACGACGGTCCAGGGCCAGCGTTACCGAAGCAGAAGAAATCCTGACGAGGGAAGCCTGACTATAACGGAAACGGGCGCGGGAAGGTCGAGCCTTGCGACTTCTTGCTGGGCAGGGGTCCACCGCCTTCGCCGGCGCTAGGGCGCGGCGCAGCGCGGGAGAAGTCTAGCTCAGTCTCGTCATATTGAATGGTGCGGTCTAGCACCATTTCAACGGTGGTTCCCCTGGCGAGGACGGCGTCCGGACCGCGCGTAAAGAGCACGCCGGCGACTCCCGCGGCCGCGCCCGCCGCAGCGCCGAGGCCCGCGCCTTTGGCACCGGCCGCGATCGCGCCAATGCTTGCGCCCGCAGCCGTGGTTTCACCCACTGTCCGCGCGTCGCCGGATTTGTTGCCCTCGCTCTTGATCGATCCTTCCTTCCGGTCGAGGTCTTCGCTCGCCCGCCCATCCAGGTTAGAGACCGTGGCCCGGAAATCGCGCGTCACGCCGTTGGGCAGAGTCAGCGTGTCGAAGCGAAGATAGAATTCCCCTCGCCCTTTCACCTTTCCGGGACGTTGAATTTTCGTGATCGTCCCCGCCACGTAGCTGCCGGGCGGGATGACGATTCTTCCGTCCACCAGGATGGGGAAAACGCTTTCGAGGTAGACTCGATCGCCCGGTTGGGCCGACTTGGTGCTGACGCTGTTGATCATGCTGAGCGGAACCTTGGTGCCGGGCTCAACCAAATAGATCTTGGCCGCAGGCTTAGAATCGGTCTTTGGGTCCGCCGTTGCGGTTTCCTGGGCGGCAATCGCCAGGGGGCTTACGGTCAGCACGAGCATCGCGCGAATGGGCATGGAACCTTCTCTCATTGAGTCTAACCCACAGTATGCAGACGTTTTTCGACGGCCCACGTTACTTGGGATGGAGGCCCCCGGGGAGCGATAGAATTAAAAATTCCCCATATGACGACTCCCGTGGGCATTGTCGGTTTCCGCGGCTATAGCGGAGCGGAACTGTTCGAAATACTTTCCCGTCATCCGAGCCTGGAGCCTGTGCTACTCGAGCATCGCGAAACGGATGCGCCTCCGCGGCCGATCGGCGATCGGGGACCCCGGCGCGTAGCCTATTCCCCCGAAACAGTCCGAGCGGAGGGATTGGCCGCCGTGTGCCTCGCCACGCCGCCTGAGGTTTCCATGGAGCTTGCCCCTGAATTGCTGGAGACCGGCGCGAAAGTGATCGATTTAAGCGGGGCGTTCCGTCTTGGCTCAGCGGAGAATTACCAGCGCTGGTACAAAGCGCCGCACACGAAACCGGAGTTGCTCAAGGAAGCTGCCTACGGCTTGCCGGAGTTTTGTCGGGCGCGCATACCTGGCGCGAGGTTGATCGCGAATCCAGGCTGCTACCCCACAGCGGCCAATCTGGCTTTGCGGCCCCTTCTGGAAGGGGACGCAGTGGCGCGTGAATTTGGCGTGGTGTGCGACGCCAAGAGCGGCGTCAGCGGGGCTGGGCGCAAGCCCTCGCTCAAAACCAGCTTCTGCGAAGTCACTGAGAATTTTTCGGTTTATTCGATTTTCGATCACCGACATGTTCCGGAAGTATTGCAAATTTCCGGCCTTGAAGAAGCGGAATTCAGTTTTACCGCTCAGCTCATCCCCATTGGACGAGGGATTCTGGAAACGCTTTACTTCCGGGCGGCCGAGGGGATCTCTTCCGCCGAGGACTTGCTTTCCATCTATCAAAAGCGCTACGCCGGGGAGCCTTTTGTGCGGCTCTATAGGCCGGGGCAGGCGCCCGATGTTCGGGCAGTGGCGCGAACCAATTTCTGCGATTTGGGGCTTAGATTCGATCCCACTTCGCGGCGGGCCGTGGTGGTGAGCGCCATCGATAACTTGGTGAAAGGCGCCGCGGGACAAGCCGTGCAGAATCTGAACTTAGTCCTCGGACTTCCGGAAACGGCTGGACTCCTCTAGATTCGCGAAAGACCATGCGGATTTTGATCAAGCTGGGCGGGACGCTGCTCGATAGTCCGGAAACGCGAGGCCGTTTGGCTTCCGGGATTGCGGAGGCAGCGGCCAACAATCAGGTGGTTGTCGTACATGGCGGCGGCAAACAAATGACGCGCTACTTGTCCGAGCGCGGAGTGGAGAGCCGGTTTATCAGTGGTTTTCGCGTTACGACTCCCGAAGTGATCGACGCCGTCGTGAAAATCTTCGCGGGAACCGTGAATGCGCAGCTCGTGTCGGCTTTACGTGCAGCCGGCGCTAGGCCAGTTGGGTTGAGCGGCCTTGCCGCCGGATTGGTGGATGCCGAAATTCTGGATCCGGAGCTGGGGCTGGTCGGCAAGCCGACTCGCTCGGACGCCACGCTTCTGGAAGCTCTCACCGGTCTGCACTACGTTCCTGTGGTGGCATGCATAGCTGGGGACAAAAACGGTTCCATTTACAATGTGAATGCGGATCAAATGGCGGTGGCGTGCGCTTGCGCATTTCGCGCGGAGAAGCTCCTTTTCCTGACTGACGTGGAGGGAGTGCGGGACGGCGGCGGGGCGGTGCGCGAGACGCTGACCTCGGCGGAGGCGCGCGAATTGATCCTTGGCAAAGCCGCTACCGGCGGCATGCAGGCCAAGCTGGAAGCGGCGATGGAAGCGCTGAACAATGGCCTGGCGGAAGTGCGAATCGCCCCTGGGGCACGCCCGGGCGTGGTCGGGGCAGCGATGAACGGCTCGCCGGAAGGCACGCGTTTGCGCCCCTGAGGAATTTTCACGCGGACGCAGCCGGTTTTTCGATTTCTGCGCTCAGAAATTCTGAGAGTTTTCCCTTATTGTTGCAACATAACCAATATGCATTTCCCGAAAGAAGCCCATCGCAGGCTGGAGGGGGCGTTGCTACGACTTTTTTTTGGGGAGGAATACTTGAGAGCGCAGACAGTGGACGTGAGGGAGTCCGCAGGACGGGTCTTATGCAATACGATTTTCCGTTCCGGCGGTAGAAAGTTGCTGGCCAAAGGCCACGTCTTAAGTGCAAAAGACGTGCGCCTGCTGGTCATGGAAGGGCTGGGCCAAGTTTGGGTTACCGAATTAGAGGACGGCGAAGTTCCTGAGGACGAAGCG
>DASQJB010000502.1:0-6162 GCA_035631295.1 Bryobacteraceae bacterium
AACCACCGCCGCGGAAGCCGCCCCCGCCCATCATGCCACCGCCGCGGAAGCCTCCGCCGCCCATCATCCCGCCACCGCGGAAGCCGCCGCCGCCAAACCCGCCACCGCCTCGGCCGCCGCCCCCTCGTTGCGCCAACGCAAGGGTAGAAGCTAGCGTCAGAGTAAGGATCAACCTAAGGGGTTTCATTTCTGTACCCTCCCCCGCTTTCACCTTATCACGACGCTATTAATTCGAAGTACGTTGCAGAAACGTTGCAGAATCGGTTCTTACCGCTTGTTGCTCGCGGTTTTGGTTTGCTCGGGAGGAGGCTGGGGCCGCGGTTTCAATAGTGCGATCTCTGCTCCAGAGGGAACTCCCTGGATCACCGTGCCTGCCGGTAGCTCGATGGGCTTGCGGAACAGAAAGGGATGCGCGAATTGCCGCTTATAATCTTGCAGCCAAAGCATGGGCTGGATGCTTCCGTCGGGCAGCACGGCAACGATTTGGAATGAACCTTGTTCGGGAGCGGAACGCGGCCACAATCCGTCCACGAGGAGCGGCTTGGCGAGTGTGATCTCGCCGTCAACGATGAAATCGCCCTTGGAGGGTTCGCCAGCCATTGCGGCGTCAAGCTTGGGCGGAGGTGGCAGATCCTTGTCTTCGCCCTCGGGTACCCCGCCATCGGCCCAGCTTACGACGATCTCCATCTCCTCTGGCGTGAGAGCCTGATCGTTTCTAAAATCGCCGAAACCTTTAATCGCTCCCCAGGGAGGCATGCGGCGGGCGATCACTTCTTCCTTGATCGCCTCGGCCCAAGGTCGCGCCTCTTTATAGGTCATGAGAGAAAAGGCCATTCCGCCCGAGTGATGGCACCCAGCGCAGTGCGAGTAGACTAAACGCGAGATTTCTCGGTCCCAGGTGATGGCGGTGGTGATGATGTCGTGAGCTTGCGCGGCGACCGCGCACAAGCCAAACAGCGCCAGCAACCGTGTCATCGCCCAACAGTATACCGCCAGGACCGCTCCCTTCGGCCGCGGCTCTGTAATCGAGGCAGACCATACAAACCGATGGTCTGCCCCACACGTTAATCTGAAGTCGTGACCGTCCTCCTGGTTTCGACGTATGAGCTTGGCCGGCAGCCGTTCGGATTGGCATCGCCGGCCGCGTGGCTGGAGCGCGAAGGACATCGCGTGATCTGCGCCGATTTGGCGATTGAGTCTCTGCCAGACGAGCGGATCCGCGCGGCGGATGCCGTGGCGTTTTTTCTGCCGATGCACACGGCCACGCGGCTCGCCACTCCGGCGATCGAGCGCGTCAGGCGTGTAAATCCACACGCGCGCCTGGCTTGCTATGGCTTGTACGCTTCGATGAACGCGGAGTTGCTGCGTAGATTGGGCGTCGAAGCAATCCTTGGCGGCGAGTTTGAAACGGGACTGACCCGATTCGCGCGAGGAGAAAAGCCGGAGGAGGTCTCCTTAGAGCGTTTGGAGTTCGTCGTTCCTCAGCGCTCCGGTCTTCCCGACCTGACGCGCTACGCGAAGCTAACCTACAACGGTTCGAAGAAGTTGGTTGGATACACCGAGGCTAGCCGCGGCTGCAAGCATCTCTGCCGTCATTGCCCCGTGGTTCCCGTGTATCAAGGGCAGTTTCGAATTGTGCAGCGCGACGTGGTGCTGGCCGACGTGCGCCAGCAGGTGGAGGCGGGCGCGACGCATATCACCTTCGGAGATCCGGACTTCTTCAACGGACCCAAGCACGGTATGGAAATCGTAAGGGCGTTGCACGCGGAATTCCCCGGCCTCACCTACGACGTGACTATCAAGATCGAGCATCTTCTGAAGCGCCGCGATCTGCTGCCCGCGCTCAAAGAGACCGGCTGCCTTTTCGTCACCAGCGCGGTGGAGTCCGTGGACGACGAGATTCTCGCGAAGCTCGAGAAGAATCACACGCGGCGCGACGTGCCGCAGGCCGCGGCGCTGATGCGCGAAGCCGGTTTGCATTTCGCGCCGACTTTTATCCCATTTACGCCCTGGACAACGCCTTCCGGATATCGCGACTTGCTGAAAACGATCGCGGACCTGGAACTTATCGGCCATGTCGCGCCGGTGCAGCTCGCATTGCGTTTATTGGTGACGGCTGGTTCGCGCCTGCTCGAGCTAGACGAGTTGCGCGGGTTTTTGAGCGAATTCGATCCTCGCGCCCTGGTTTACCCGTGGAAGCATCCCGACCCGGAGATGGACCGGCTGGCCGAGGACGCGTTCCGGGTGGTGAACGAGGAGCAAGGAAAAGGCCGGACCCGAGAAGAAATTTTCGCGGCTCTGTGGAGGCTGGCGTATCGGGCGGAGCCGCCCGCCAGTAATCGCTCAAACGTCCCCGTTCCATATCTGGACGAGCCCTGGTACTGCTGTGCGGAGCCGGCGCCTTCGCGCGGTGCGGTCGTGTAAATCCGGCGCATGAAGAAACGAGTTCTCCTGGTCGCCGCGAAGACGGGATATCAAGTGCGCGAATTTCACGGGGCCGCGGAGCGGCTGGGGATGGAGCTGACGCTAGCCACGGACCGTTGTCACGTGCTGGATGATCCGTGGGCGGATCGCGCGACGCCCGTGCAGTTTGCGGACCCCGCGGCGGGCATCGAAGCATTGGAGGAACGCGGGCCGTTCGACGGAGTTGTGGCCGTGGGAGATCAGCCGGCCTTTGTAGCCGCGGAAGCGGCCGTTCGCCTGGGCTTGCGATTTCATCCACCTGCCGCAGTCCGCGCGGCAAGCGACAAATTTCACACTCGCGAAAGATTTCGCGCCGCGGGTTTGCCCGTACCGGACTTTGTGCTGGATCCTCCCTGGCCGCGGCGGTACCCGTGCGTGCTGAAGCCGTTAAATCTTTCCGCTAGCCGCGGCGTGATTCGAGCCAACAACGATCAAGAATTCGAAGAAGCCGCGGCGCGCATCCGGAAGATGATCGGCGAGGCACAGATCCTCGTGGAGGACTTCATACCTGGCCGGGAATTCGCGCTGGAGGGGATTGTGACCTCTGGCAAGCTGAAGACCCTGACGCTGTTCGACAAGCCCGACCCGCTGGATGGTCCATTTTTTGAGGAGACGATTTACGTAACGCCGTCTCGGGAGGCCGTGGAGATTCAACGAAAGATCCAAGCCGCGGCGCAGGCAGCGGTGGCCGCGCTGGGCTTGACGGACGGACCGGTGCACGCCGAGATGCGCGTCAATTTACAAGGCGTCTGGATGCTGGAAGCGGCCGGGCGGCCCATCGGCGGACTCTGCGCGCGTGTACTGAGATTCGATTCATTGGCAGCGCGCGAGCTTTCTCTCGAGGAAATCCTGCTGCTGCACGCAATCGGCGAAGACGTTTCCGCGGCGGCGCTCGCGCCGGGCGCTCACGGCGTCATGATGATCCCTATCGCCGAATCTGGAATCTTTGAGGGCACTGAAGGGCTAGACGAGGCGCGCCGGGTACCGAACATCACCGACGTGGAGATCACGGCAAAGGAGGGTCAAAAGCTGGAGGCGCTGCCGGAGGGGGCGAGCTACCTGGGTTTTGTCTTCGCGCGGGCTCGCAAACCGGAGGATGCCGAACGAGCTTTGCGGCAGGCGCACGAATGCCTGCGGCCGCGGATAGTCCGGGCGTTGCCAGTGGTGAAGTAATTAGTCGCGAAAGAGTTCGGAGACGGGGAAGATGACGCCAGGCAGAACGGTCACGGCGATTGTTTCGTTTTCTCCGTGGACTCGCGAAGGGCAGCCCGGCACGGTCACCTCGATGGTCCGTCGGGTCAAATCGACAACCCAGAACTCGCGCGTGCCGCCGGAGAAAGCGACCATCCGCTGCTGGTCGATCTTGGCACGACGATCGGAGGGCGAGCGCACTTCAACAATGAGAGGCGGGGAGTAGACCGGATAACCGCCCGGCGCAGGGCTTGCCAATCTTCGTTGGGAAGATAAGCGACATCGGCGCGCCAGAACTGAAGATTTGCGGCGGGGCGATAGGGAACTCCGCCATCGCGTATCCCTGTCCTTGAGCCGCGAGCGTAAACCATTTAACGAGCCAGGCTTGTTTGTACGTGTGAACCGCTCTCGGTGGAGGCACTACAACGACCTCGCCGTCGTGAAGCTCCAAATGATTTCCTTTTTCATACTCCTCTTCGTCAGGCAGCAGAAGGAATTCTTCCCAAGTCGTCAGAGTGGCGCTAGCAGTGCTCATGGGGACCTTCGTTCCTTATTCTACGCTGCGCCTGCGGCAGCCGCGGCAGGAATGGAAAATGAAACCGACGTGCCCCCGGGGCCGGAGTTCACCTCCAGCCGGGCGGACGGGCCGTAGGAAAGCTCCAGACGCCGCGCAACGTTTTCGATTCCCACGCCGTTAATCCGCGCTTTCGGAGCAAAGCCGGCGCCGGTGTCCCGCACGGAGACTGCAAGCGCGCCGGAAGTGTGGCGACGTGCTTCAATGCGCACCAACCCACCCTCGCTCAGTGGCGCGATGCCGTGCTTCACAGCATTCTCCACCAAAGGCTGAATAGATAGCACGGGAATCGGAGTTCCCAGCGTCTCGGGGGCCACGTCCACTTCAACCCTGAGCTTGTCGCCCAAACGTAATCGCTCCACCTCCAGATACGCGGTGACGATGCGCAGTTCTTCCCGCAGCGGCAGAAAAGCCTTGCGGGTCTCCAGAAAATAGCGGAAGATATCGGCCAGGTTGAGGACGGTCTCTCGCGCGCCCTTGGCCTCGCGGGGAATGATGCCATAGAGAGCGTTCAGCGCGTTGAATAGAAAATGCGGATGAATCTGCGATTGCAGCGCGCGCAATTCGGCTTGGGCCACCAGCCGGCGCATTTCCGATTCGCGGTGCGCCTCGACCTGCTCGACGATCACGGAAGCCGCTCGCGCCAGAGCGGTCAGGTCTTCGCTGAGATATCGCCGCCCGCCGGAGCGGCGGCCCAAGAGCGCATAGCGCACGGGCCCGGACCCGGCGCGTAGCGGAACCACAGCCTCCACGCCTTGAGACTCTAACTCTGCCCGCGCGCCCGAGGACTCCGTCAGCTCGGATACCAGCATGGGACGGCGCGGCTCCAAGGCGTCCAGGCGCAAATCGCCCGCGACGCTCGCGGTGGCGCCCATGAAACGGCCGAGCTCCTCCGCCGCCGATTGCACATACTCGGCCTCATCGCGTACGGGCGCTTTTAAATCCCGCAATAAAGAGTCTTCATCCGGCCGGCGGAAGGCCAGGCGGGTAAGCAGGATTTGAACCTGACGGCGCAGGAGCGCAAAGGCGATTAATAGGAGACAGGCTCCTGCGAGCAGCAGCGCTTGCTCGAAGGGCGTGGAGGCGCGCGGGAGCCAATTCAGACGCCAAGCCGCGGCGACGGGGGCAATGAACAGACTCGCCAGCAATACATTTGCCAGGAACCGCAGAAACGCGTCCAACAGCACGAAGCGGTAGTCCTGAAGCAGCACCAGCAACGCCAGAGGAATCGCGGCGTGATGAAACGCCAGTTCGCGCGACCAGATCTGCTGCGCATGCCCGCCCCCGAAATGCACGAAGGACATCGCCATCAAAAACAGGCTCATGGCCCCGATGAGCCGAGGGGCCTCAGCCGCGGGCCTTGTTGCTGCAATGCAAGTGAAGAGGCCGAATCCGATGGTGATAAGCCAGAGCGCCATCCTGTGGTACGGCTCGCCGCTGTGAAAGAGTTCGACGAGATGGAGAACAATGGCCACTCCGCTGAGCCAGTATCCGGAGCGAGCCAGGCCGCGCAATCTGCCGTTCAGGGACAGATCGAACAAGACGGCCGGCAAAAGGCTCAATACCGAGAAAGCAAACGCCGCCGCGGCCGGAGCTTCGCCAATATCGCGCGAACCCATCCCCAACACGGCTAGGGAAGCGACATTCCAGACTAAAGCCAGGGCCGCGGCAAGGATTGATTTGGAGTTGGCCCGGAGCCTGCGCGCCGCGCGATCCTGGACGAGAAGAAAGAGGAAGATGCCGAAAATCAGCACGCCGGCGCAATGGCCCAGCGTGTTGACCAGCAAGGACTCATTCACAAGTTAAATCATAGCTAACAGCCTTGCGCCCAGCCGTCCGCATGATGTGCAAGTGGAAAAAATTAAGCGGCGGTCTGGTGAGACCGCCGCCCCAAGTTCCGATGATGGCCAGGATCCTCCGCGATCCTGACCGTC
>DASQJB010000503.1:0-7178 GCA_035631295.1 Bryobacteraceae bacterium
CTTCGCGGCTTCACCCGATCGGGATTAAGGTCGTTGTTTTCCTGGCTCGGAAAACTGTCATAGCCGCCCTGCGGCAGCGTCAGCAGCCTCGAAGTCACCAGGCCCGGGGAGCCGTTTGCGTTGACGCAATCGGTCAGCGGATTCGTCACCGTCGCGAACGCGCCATTGCAGGCCAGGCCGATGGAGACTTGCTGATTCGGCGTCAGCGCCAGCGCCGCGCCGGCGTCCGGCACCCCGCTCACCACTAGGCCGCTGTCATAGCGCCATGAAAAGTCGACGTATTCCCAGCTCTTGCGCTGATAGCGGAGATTCACCGTGGACTGAAAAGCCTGATCGTGGTCGATGCGGAACACCCCGCTGGTTAGGGGCGCGCCTTGCGGAACCAAGCCGCCCGTTTCCGGGGGAAAATATCGCGCGCGCGTGTGGCCAAAGGTCCAGTAAGCCTGGAATCCGTGGATATTGATGGTGCTCAAGCGGCCCGTAAAGCCATCCAATTTCGAATTGTGCCAGGCGATGGGAAACGTAATCGTGCTGTTTAGCAGGGTGCTGAAGTCGTAGGCGTTATGCGTATGCTTCCAGAAGTAATCAGCGTCCAGCAGCACCCACCGGCTGATGGCTTGCTGAAATCCGGCGTTGAACTGATTACGAAAGCCGGGTTGAATGGGGGTAGAAGCGGCGCCGAAGAGGTTTTGCGTCAATCCTCCCACGCCCGTCGCGCTCGAAAGCAGCAGATTCTCGTTGAAGGGAGTCTCAAAAGTCCTCGCGTAAGCCGCCCGCAGGACTGTTCCCGTCCGCTTGACGTTATAGGCGATTCCCAGCCGCGGCTCCGGACCGGTTTTCGTCACAAGCCCATCGTAATAATCTAAGCGGAAGCCGGGAGTAAAGTTGAAATTTTTCCAGGAAATCGAATCCTCCACGTAGAACGCCGCCTGATTGACGTTTGCGGCTCCATGGAAGCCGAATTCCTGTCCACCTCGCGTCAGATCGTACGACAGCAGCCCGGGAGAGAAGGGCGCGCCCACCACGTTTGGGTTACTTGCGATGTTCGGCTCGTATCCTAATGCCGGGCATTGCGAGGGACTAGTCAAGGAGGCGTCGCCCACCGCAGCGCCGTTTGAATAAATGCAGGGAGAATTGAACGCCGGATCGGTGATCCCGAACTGGAAGTTTTCGAGCAGCCTGGTTTGCTTCAGGTCCACGCCATACTTCAGCGTATGGTGGCCCTTGGTCGTGGCCACATCCGCTTTCACGCCCCAGTTCAAGAGCTGGCGTTGCTCGCTCTGCGTGGCCGGCGTGTCGTTCAGCGGATCCGCGCTCCCAAAGTAGTTGAACTGGTCCTTGCGGATGTAGGGGTTGATGCTGATGAGGCTGTTGGAACTGAAGGTGTGTTGATATCCCGGCGCGAAGCTCCAGGTGAGCACTCGCTGGCGTTGATCCTGGCTCAACTGATCATAGTCGTTCGGGATCTGGATCCAATTTCGCGCCGCGAACAAATTCAAATGCAGCGCATCCCTCCCGTTGGGCTGAAAGTCCAGACGGTCAAACACGGTTTGATTGTTGCCGATGTCGTGGATCGGCGAGAACTCGGGCGTATCGAGAAAACGCCCGCTGCGCACTCCATCCACCGCCAGAAAATTCCCGAATTTCGCCGTTCCCCAACCAAGCCCTATACTGCCGCCCCCAGTACCGAACGAACCATAATTCGCGTCGATGTTGCCGAAAAATCCTTTCGATCCCAGCCCGGTTCGAGTGGTCACCTGCGCCACCAGGCTGGTTTTGTCGCCGAATTCTGCCCCGGGATTTCCTGTGGTCAAGGTCATACTGTCAATCGCGCTCACAGGAAGTTGGGTGGAAAAAACTTTACTCTGTTGATCGCTGATTGGCTGGCCATCGATCACGAAGCTGACTTCCGCGTGGTCGCCCAAAGGATGGAAAAGTCCGTTGCTATCCGCCACCACGGCGCCCGTGCTGTAGGTGATGGCCTGGCTCAGCCCCCCGCCCGGATCGAACGTGGGAAGCTTGGACAATTGGCTTCGATCCGCGTCGACATGCGAGGAAGGATCCACTTCCAGGGCCTCCGCTGCGCCCTCTACCGTGACCGCCGTGGTTGAGCCGGCTAGCGCGAGCTTCGCATTCACTTGAATCGGCACGGAGTTCTTCACATCGACATCCTGGGAATATGTGCTGAAATTGGCCGCCTTGATTTCGAGGTGATAGGCATTGGGCGGAAGATTGATCAGCCGAAAGGCGCCTGAAGCGTCGGCTTTCACGTTTTGCATGTAACCGGTCGCGACGTTGTGGATCGAGACGTCGGCGCCAGGAATTGCCCCTCCCGATGGGTCCACCACGTTCCCCTGGACGGTTCCGGCGTTGCCGAGCGATTGCGCCCGGACCGGAATCGAAAAGGACAATAGAAACAAGGCGCTCCCCAGGAGAGCGAGAGACTTCTTCATTGGACTCAGTATCTGATAAGGAGCGCCGCCGCCCTAGGAGATTCTGACGAGCGGGCCTCATTGTTGAATGAGCGGGCTGAATTCGCCGGCAGGCGGATATCCTACCAGTGCAGAATCCCGCGGATATGGTGCGCTTGCCGCTTGCTCACAATGATTTGTAAGGAATTGCTCAAGGTGATGAGCCATCGCTGACTGCTCATCACGGTCATCTTCCGCACGTGGTTTACATTGACCATGGCGTTCCGATGGACCCTCTGGAATTGCTGGCCCTTCAGTCGCTCTTCGATCTTCCTGAGTGGCTGCGTAGCCATCAGCCGTTGCTTGGCGGTCACGATCCAAACCAGCTCGCCTTCTGCTTGGAAGCAGAGAATCTCATCCGGATCGAGGAGAAAGTATTCGGTTCCGCTGCGCCCCACGATCTTCCGGCTGGCCGCCTGGCCGGATGGAGCCGCCGCCGAGACAAGCGCCGCCACGGCGTTGGCGTTATCCAAAGGGCGGCCGGCCAGACTTCGCGCTCTTTCCACCGCCTTACGCAGCCTGGCTTCGCTCACCGGTTTCAGCAAGTAGTCGATCGCGCCCGCTTCGAACGCTTCAATCGCGTGCTCGTCAAATGCCGTGACGATTACCACGACCGGCAGATGCCCGCCGCCCAATTCCCGCACGACTTCAAATCCGCCCATCACCGGCATCTGGAGGTCTAAGAACACGAGATCGGGCCGTACTTCTCCGATCTGCAGAAGCGCCTCGCGCCCATTGGCGGCTTCGCCCACGACCGTCACGCCAGGCATCGCCTCCAGCCCTTCGCGCAATACTTGGCGAGCGATAGGCTCGTCGTCTACGATCAGGGTCCGGATCACTACAGGAGCCATCGAGACTAAGCTATCAGCCGCCAGCTATCAGCTAACGGCTATCAGCTACCCGGCGTGGCGCTTCAGAATCTGTGGCAGATTTTGCGAGAATGCCGACCTCGCCAGCACCATGTTGCATCCGGCTTCGTGCGCTTTCTGTTTGAGCTCGCCCTGAACGTGCGAAACGTAGCCCAGCACGCTGATGCCGCGGGTCTCGGGCTCGGATTTCAGCCTCTGCACCAGACTCAGCGGATCCACCCCGGCGTAGTTCAGGTCGAGGATGATGAGCGCGGGAAGGCTCTTGGCTTTTTCCAGCACATCTTGTTCGCTTTTGACGAACTCCACCGGCAGGCCGGCGCGCTTGGCGGACTCGTTAATCTTGACGGTGAAGAACAAATCGTCCAGCACCGCCAGGACCTTCTTGTTTACCGTGGTCGGCATGTTTATAGAATTCGATTGGGTAACGGACGGAGGGCTCTCTTCTGCGCTCTTGGGTAAGTTCGATGGTAGCATGTTTGTTCGGCTTTAGAATTGAGTCGCGCACAACGTAGCGGGGCGCGAGCTTTGACCGAATCCCAGGAGCACTCCCCGTGCTGTGCGCTCACAAGTCCTCTTCATGATTCCCGCGCTCCGCTCGCTCGACTTCATGCCGTCACCTCTTCCGGATCGCCCCGGCCTTCTGATTCGCGATCCCTTCCGTTTCTCCGAAGCAACCCTGATCATTCCTCCAGCATTGGTCCAGTGCCTGACGCTATTCGACGGAGCGCACACCGAACTGGAGCTGCGTGAGTATCTGGTCCGTCTCACAGGCGATCTGGACGTCGGCCGTCTCCTCCGTCATCTCATCGAAACTTTAAGCGAATCAGGGTTTCTGGAGGACGAACATTTCCGGCGGCGCAGGGAACTCGCCGAGAGAAGCTTTGCCGAAGCTTCGCTGCGGACGGCGTCTCACGCAGGATCGGCGTATCCTGCGACTTCCGACGAATTGCAAAAGACGCTGGCGCAATATCTCGACGGAGCGTCATCCAGGGTCCATCCTATAGCCGACGAACCGATTGTTGCCATCGCCGCGCCTCACGTGAGCCCATTCGGCGGCGTGGAGGCGTACCGCGCCGCCTATTCCACACTTTCTCCCTCCGATGCGGATCGCACCTTCGTGATCCTTGGTACGTCGCACTACGGCCAACCCGGCCGCATTGCCCTCACGCGCAAATCCTTCGCTACGCCCTTCGGAGAAGCCATTGCCGATACGGCCATCGTAGACCGGCTCGCTACGCAGGCGGGCGAGGGAGCGCTGATGGAAGACTACTGCCACGCGATCGAACATTCGGTCGAGTTCCAGGTCGTGTTTCTGCAACACCTGTTCGGTCCGCAGGTTCGCATCGTGCCGATCCTATGCGGATCTTTCCTGTCGAGCCTCCAGCGGGGCAAGCCGCCGGAAGCCGACGACCACGTGCGCCGCGCTTTGGACGCATTGGGAGAGCTGGCGGCGCGCGAAGGCAACCGCCTACTATGGGTGCTAGGCGTGGATATGGCCCACATGGGCAAGCGTTACGGCGACTCGCTGAGCGCCCGCGCAGGCCAGGATGAGATGCAAGCAGTGGAGCTCCGCGACCGCGACCGCATCGAGCGCATGGAGCAAGGCGACGCGCCGGGCTTCTGGGAACGCGTAGTCGAACATCGCGACGACGACCTGAAATGGTGCGGCTCGGCGCCGATTTACGCGTTTCTCCGCGCTGTGCCGCAAGCTCGCGGAAAGCTCCTCCATTATCAGCAATGGAATATAGACGAATCGAGCATCGTCAGCTTCGCCGGCGTTCGTTTCCACTCAAGCTAACTCCGCGGCGGCCCGATAAGCTGTTTAGGAGTTGGCAGGAGATCAGTTCCCCTGCTCCGGCCGATGACGCTGCCTGCTCCGGGAGGGGCTGGCTTGCTTTCCATTGTCAAAGCGGTAAATCAACTGGATAAATTGGAGGCCATGCATCGGGCGGCCTTGGATTCCTACAGCGAGGTTCTGCGCGCCACGGCCGAATACCCGGTGCAGGTGGACGCCATGGAAGCCCACATCTACCAGCAGCACATTCAAGCGCTCAGACAAATGCTGGAAAACGTGCTCCGAAGCGAAGACTTCCAAACCATTCACACTTCCTTCCGCGGCGAGCTGCGCGACTATCGCGACAAGGTGAACGACTGGTTGGATCGCACGCGCGGCGAGCTAAAAGCCGCCGCCGAAGCCATGCATACTCTTTCGGACCGCGTGGCCGCCAACGGTACAGCCACGAGACGCGCCTCAAGGAATCCTCGAAAAACTCACGTCCGTAGCGCGAACCGCCGACCTGGCGGCCATCCGCGCCGCCATCCACCAAGCCGCCGCCAGCATCGCCGCGAGTTGTGAGCAGATGCGCGAAGCCAACCAGTTTATGATCGCCCAGCTACGTGATGAGATCCAAACCCTGCACCGTGAGATGGACACCGCCCGCCGCACTATGTATACCGATCGCGCGACAGGCGTCTGGAACCGGCAAAAAATGGAAAGCCGCTTTCAGGAGCTGTTGGAGTCCGGGGACGGTTTTGCCGCCATTGTCATCTGGGTCGGCAATCTCAAGCGCCTGGACGCCGATTGCTCTCGCCTGCAAATCAACGCCGCCCTGAAGGCTATGGTGCAGCGCATCACTTCCATCGTTGGCTCGCAGGAAACGGTCGGACGTTGGACCGAAGACCAGTTTGTCGCTCTTCTCGACGTGAGCCCGGCGAGCGCGGTCGGCATCTCCTCCGAAATCGCCCAAAAGCTCTCCACCCGCTACGCCGTCCAGGAGAACGGCGTTTCCCATACCTTGTCTCTCCACGTCGCCACGGCCGTCGTCGACCACCCACCCGGAGGCGATACCCGCAAGTTTCGCGCCAAATGGGAGCAAATGACCGGAGTTATGCCCGCGTAGTCGAAGTTCGGTATGCCGGACCAGGCGTCGGACGAGGGCGTCCGCCCCACATCACTGCTTCAGTGCGACGGCGTAGAATTTGTCGAAGAAAGCCAGCCGCGGCGCCTCGATCTGCGGCCCGAACTCCACACCATCTCCGAACACC
Organism: Bryobacteraceae bacterium; assembly: GCA_035631295.1. Lineage (GTDB taxonomy): Bacteria > Acidobacteriota > Terriglobia > Bryobacterales > Bryobacteraceae > Palsa-187. Next base: position 6,386 of record DASQJB010000503.1, read on the forward strand.
ATCGCTTTCCCATCGTTTTTCTTTGTGCCGTACGCCGGCCATGCCGGCAATCCCTTGCCATTCGGATCGCCAGTGGCCGCAAAGTTTGCCCAATAGGAAGACATGGTCTCCGCCAGCTTCTGGTCGGCGTCCGTCCAGGATCCGGTGGGCGGCGGATTACTGAACATATACGCCAGCTCCGCCGTGTGCGTCGCCCCGCGCGGACTGGGGCGCCCATCCGCGCCGAGAGGCACGTGCGTGAAGTAATACAAATACGCTTTGCGGCCGCGCTTGGTCTGCAACTCCGCCCACGTCCGCATGTGCCAGGCGACTTCATCGCGTGACCGCGCCAGGCCGGACGCGCCGGCTTCGGCGTCCGAACCCGCCGGGTAAAGCTGCAAGAACTCCGCGGCCAGATCGCCGAAGGTCTGCGCGGCCCGGCTCTTCGCCTGCTCCACCGTCACGTTGCCCGAGCCGAAAAACGTTCCTTCGTCGCGGTTCGAACCAATCAGAATGTCGACGTCGTTCTGCTTGCCCTTGCCGTAGGTGATCGACTCATCTTCCGGGACCAGCCATCCATCGACGATGATTCCCGCCTGCACTCCGCGGAGGTTCTGCCCGATCTCCTGTGTGGACATCGCGCGCAGCTCGGCGAGCGTGTGCGTTCCCGCGGCTGTCTTGCCCTGCGTTTCGGCCTGCGCCAAGGTGCGCATCTTCCCAGCACCCAACCCCATCCACGCGCCGCTCTGAGCCATCGCGCGTTGGAACAGGCCCTTGCCCTCCGGCGATCCAACCATCGACGACACCAGGATGG
>DASQJB010000504.1:0-5728 GCA_035631295.1 Bryobacteraceae bacterium
AATTGCCATACCTGTGTACCGAAGCACGAGCACGAACGCCTTGGTCTGCGCTGCTATCGGCGTACCCTGACGACCGTACTCGTCTGAGAATTCGGACAGGGCGTTGAAGATCGCAACTTGTTGTTCATGAGTGAATGGCTCGGTTTTCGGACGTGTGATTGAGATTGGGTCGAGGTGGATAACGGGATTCTTTGTGAGGAAATCTGAGTGGTCGCAATACCAGAAGAACGACTTCAGGATCTCTTGATCCCGCCGTCGCGTCGTCGCAGCGCCGATCCATGTCTCACGGAAGGCCGCAAGATCAGGGAGTTTGACATCCGCGATGTGTAGAATGGATCGCTTATCGAGGAACGCTTGGAGCCGATCCGTCAGGAGCTTGATCTTGCGCTTGGTATCCGGCGAACGCTTCTCTTTGAATTCGCGGAAAGATGCGATTGCTTGCGACACGGTGACCTTCTGTTCCTCAACCTTGGTTCCGGCCTCCATCTCCAGAGCTCGCTGTGCGGCGAGCATCCAGTTCCGAGTCTTCAGACTCTTTGGTTTGATCTCTGTGCCGTCGAGGAGAGTCCCGGTGATCCAAACCGGGCACTTCACTTTGCCTGGACAGTTTGGGTCACCCTTCGAGGTTAGGGAGCAGCGTTTCTCATGTCGCCGGTAGATACGCAACATGCCTGCATCGTAGCATAGACCAGGGTACGTATCAGGTACGTAATCTGGTCTATGCTGTTAAGTTATTAAAAATAAGGCCAATAAATTGGTGGAGGCGGCGGGAGTCGAACCCGCGTCCGAGAAAGTCTATCGTCGAAAGGCTACGTGCGTTTCCGGTTCGGTGGTTGTCGGCCGCTCATTAGATACCGGCAAGAAAAAGCGGCTTAGCCCGATTAAATCCGGCTTTCGGCTCCAGGCGGAAGCCTTGGACCTACTCCTGCAAGATGACGCCCTCGGGCCGCGTGCAGGCCCATCGACCCAGGGCGGCTACCTACTAATTAGGCAGCGAAAGCAAACTGCTGATTGGCAGTTTTAGGTTTCCGATCGTTTTACGGGAGCTCGGAACCCGGCACGACTTTCCACGCTAGATGCAATCCCGTCGAATCCGTTGCGCCCCCTTTCCGATTCATTTTAACATCGGAGCAGAGCCAATTTTGAGCGCATAGGGCGCGGAGGCGTCCGTAGCGGCAAGACACGCCCGGAAATGGCTTCCGTTGCGCACCGCTGTGCGCGTTTACGAGAGAGCGATGCCCACGATCGTCACGCCCGAAAGAGCTACCAGAAAACGCACCTTCGAAGATCGGACGCCGCTCTATCACGTCGTTTTACTGGACGACGACGAGCACACCTACGACTATGTCGTCGAAATGCTCGGCACAATCTTTTGCCTCTCGACCGAGGTGGCTTTCCGGCACGCCGTGGAAGTGGACACCACCGGCCGCACCATCGTAATCACCTGCGAGCGGGAGCAGGCAGAGTTCGGGCGCGACCAGATCCATGCTTACGGCGCCGACCCGCGGATGCCTGTGTCGAAAGGCTCGATGAGCGCGGTGGTGGAGCCCGCGCGCTGAGCCCGGAGGTTTCAAGCACGCCGTGCGAATTCTTGTGGTGGAAGACGAGCCTCGGATGGCGGAACTGCTCCGCCAGGGCCTCACCGAAGAAGGGCACGCGGTTGTGGTGGCGCACGAGGGCCACTCCGGCATGAGCCTCGCGGAAAACGAACAGTTCGATCTGCTGCTGCTCGACGTGATGTTGCCGGGGGCCGATGGATTCACCATCGTGCGTCGCGTGCGCGCGCGCCAGATTCAAACCCCTATCCTGATGCTGACAGCGCGCGACGCTACGCGCGATATCGTGGAAGGTCTGAATCTGGGCGCCGACGATTACCTCACGAAGCCGTTCTCGTTTCAGGAGCTGTTTGCGCGCGTGCGCGCGGCTGGCCGGCGCGGCCCGATGTCCCGGCCGGTGGTGCTGCGCGTGGGCGATCTTTCGCTGAACCTCGGAACGCGCGAGGTGAGGCGCGGCCAGCGTCCAGTCACGCTCACCCGCACCGAATACTCGATCCTGGAGCTGTTGATGCGCAACGCGGGCCGCGTGCTGTCGCGTGACCGTCTGATCGAAAGCGTATGGGGGCATACCGACATCGAAAACAACACGCTCGACGCTTTCATGCGCTTGCTGCGGGCAAAAGTGGAAGTGGGCGCTGAGCCGAAGCTGCTGCACACCATCCGCGGCATCGGCTTCTCGCTGAGAATGGGAGAGGAATCGCGATGAACACCCGCGCGCGGCTGATGTTGTGGTCCACCGGGGTCCTGCTGCTCGCACTGCTGTTGTTCAGCTTCGTAGTCTATTCGTTCCTCCGGCGCGATCTGCTCGCGGATATCGACCGGCGGCTGTACTCGAAAGCAAACGGCGTCAAAACCGTGCTGGAGCTGGAAGACGTCTCTGGCGGTCCGCCACTGCAACTGGAATTGAGCGAATTCGCCAAAGAAATTCCCGAAGGCAACCTTCTGCAACTGTCAGCCGAAACCGGCGAGCTGTTGTGGCCGGAAATGCCGGCGTTCGACGATCCCTCGGCCTTCCAACTCGGACTCCAGACTCAGGGATCGCGACGCATTTTGCTGATGCCGTTCGAACACAAAGGGCGCTATTATCGGGTGCTTGCGGGAGCTTCGCTCGACTATCTCAACGGCCTGATGGCTCGCCTGCGCTCCATCATGTGGTGGATGGGGGCGCCCATGCTCGTGGTGGCAGCGTGCGGCGGATATTGGCTCAGCCGGAGGGCGCTCGCGCCGGTGGACGCCATGACCCGCGCGGCGCAATCTATCAGCGTCGAGAGCCTTTCGCGGCGCTTGCCGGTCCCCCACACCGGCGATGAAATCGAGCGCCTGGCCCGTGCTTGGAACCAAGTGCTGGAGCGGCTGGAAGGTTCGGTCGAGCGCATCCGGCGGTTTACGGCCGATGCATCGCACGAGCTGCGCACTCCCACTGCGCTGATCCGAGCCACGGCGGAGCTGGCGTTGCGCCGCGAGCGCGGCCCCGAGGATTATCGCAGAGCTCTCATGGAAATCGATGGCGAAGCCGGACGAATGACGGAGCTGATCGAATCCATGCTGGCGCTGGCGCGCTCCGATGCGAGCGGCTCGCAAATGCCGCTTGCTCCCGTCGACGTGAATCGCCTGGCGGTGGATGTCGCGGCACAGAGTGAGATTCTCGCGCAAGGCAAGGGCGTGCGCATTGAGACACACGCCGCGGAGAACGCCATCGCCGATGCCAATGAGGCGGGTCTCCGGCGGCTGCTGCGGATTTTGGTGGATAATGCGCTCGATCACACCGCGGCCGGCGGTACCGTGACGGTTTCGGTGGCGCGGCAGAACGGTAGCGTCGATCTTGCCGTGCGCGACACCGGCGAGGGCATTCCGCCATCCGCCCTGCCTCATATCTTCGAGCGTTTCTACCGCGCCGATGAAGCTCGCGCAGGCAAGGGTGCGGGTCTGGGGCTATCCATCGCGCAATTAATCGCGCAGGCGCACGGAACACGGATCGAAGTAGAGAGCCGTTTGGGTCGAGGTTCCTGCTTTCGGCTCGCGTTGCGTGCCTGTGCAAACTAGGCTACTGCAATTCAAAGCTCTCGCCCCGCCCAGGCTGCACCGCTTCCACGCCGTACTCCCGCCGGATCACTTTCGCCAACGCCGCGCCCGATTCCGGTTCGCCGTGCACCAGGAACACCTTCTTCAATCCGGCAGCGATGGGCCGCATCCATTCGATCAACTCGCGCTGATCCGCGTGGCCGCTCAATTCGTCCAGTACCGCCACTTCGGCGCGCAGCCGCATCGGTTCGCCGAAGACCGGCACTTCCGACTGCCGGTCCATGATTTTGCGCCCCAGCGTATTTTCGGCCTGGTAGCCCGTGATCAGCACGGTATTGCGCGGGTCTTCGATGGTGTTGCGAAGATGATGCAGAATGCGCCCGCCCTCACACATCCCGGAGGCCGCCAGCACCAGAAATGGCCCATGCAAATCGTTGAGCGCTTTCGATTCGTTCACGTCCCGCACATATTTCAGCCGGAAAAAGCCGAAGGGATCCTCGCTCTTCTCTAGATACCGGCGCGCCTCTTCGTCGTAGCATTCCGAATGCTTGCGGAAGACGTCGGTCGCGTTCACCGCCAAAGGGCTATCGACAAAGATCGGAATGGAGGGAATCCGGTGGGTATCCATGAGCTCGTGCAGCACGAGCACGAGTTGCTGCGTCCGGCCGACGGCGAAGCTCGGCGCCACGATCTTGCCTCCGCGGCTCGCCGCGCGGTTCACCACGTCCGCGAGCTTGTCCGCGACGTGATGAATCTGTTTGTGAAGGCGGTCGCCGTAGGTGCTCTCCATGATGAGGTAGTCGCAGGCGCCCATCTTCTCCGGGTCGCGGATGATCGGAAGTCCCGGGCGGCCCACGTCGCCGGAAAATCCCAGCCGCACGCCATCGGCTTCCACCACCATCGCCGTCGATCCGAGCATGTGGCCGGCGTCGTAGGTTTTGTAGGAAACGCCCTCCGCGATTTCCTTGCGTTCGCCCAGCGCCACGGGGCGGAAAAGCGGATAAGTGCGCTCGGCGTCCTCGGGCAAATACAGCGGAATGCATTCGCGGTCATCACGGCCAATAGCGCGCCGATGATTCCGCCGGCGGTTGCAGAACTCTGCGTCCATTTGTTGCAGGTGCGCGGAGTCGGCCAACATCGCCAGGCACAGATCGACGGTGGCCGGAGTTGTATAGATCGGACCGGAATATCCGTTATGGACCAGCGTCGGAAGGTTGCCGCTGTGATCGATGTGCGCATGCGACAGGATCAGCGCGTGGATGTCCGATACCGGGAAGGGAAAGTGGCTGTTGCGGTCGAAGGCTTCTTGCCTTCGTCCCTGATACAAGCCGCAATCGAGCAGGAATCGCGCGCCCGCGGCCTCCACATGATGCATCGAACCGGTGACGGTGCGGGCCGCGCCCCAGAAGGTTATTTTCATTGGAAAGAATCATCATACGATGCGCGAAAACGGACACCGATATAGTAGAAGCATGGCTGTCGTCGCAATCGCCGATTCCGCGGCGCTGCAGGGCAAGCAGCGCGCGCTCTTCGATTCGCTCGCCGGCCTGCGGAGCGTGATCGTCGCCTATTCCGGCGGAGCCGATTCCGCGTATCTGGCGTGGGCGGCTCATCGGGTTTTGGGCCATCGCGCCTTGGCTATCACCGCGGATTCCGCGTCTCTTCCGGAATCGCATAAACGCGACGCCGAAGAGTTTGCGCGGACTTGGGGCATCCGCCACGAATACGTTCTCACCAGGGAATTCCAGAATCCCGACTATGCGAAAAATGGTCCAGACCGTTGCTTCCATTGCAAAGACGAATTGTTCGCCCGGTTGGATGAGATCGCGCGGGAGCGGGGAATCGAATACGTGGTCTATGGCGTCAACCTGGACGATCTGGGCGACTATCGCCCGGGTCAGCGCGCGGCAAAGCTTCATCAAGTGAAAGCGCCTTTGGTGGACGCGGGCCTCAGCAAAGCAGAAATCCGCGAGCTTTCGCGCAGGGCCAGGCTCGCCACATGGGACCGTCCTGCCGCGGCTTGCCTCAGTTCGCGGATTCCCTACGGAACTCCAGTCACCATCGAGAACGTGAAGACCGTGGAGAAGGGCGAAGAGGCCATCCGCGCTCTCGGCTTCCGGCAGTTTCGAGTCCGGTTCCATGGCGATCTG
>DASQJB010000505.1:0-6565 GCA_035631295.1 Bryobacteraceae bacterium
AGCAAGGCGCCCATTGCATTTTGGCCGCCCGCGGAGTTTCCAAAGACGCCGACGCGCGTGATGTCATACCAGGGATATTTTGCGGCGACTGCCTCGTGCCAGAGAATCCGGTCGGCGAAACCGGCGTCGCCGAGGTTCTTCCAGGCCACGTCGTGGAACGCTTTCGAGCGGTTGTTCGTGCCCATCCCGTCAATCTGCACGACAACGAAGCCAAGCTCGGCGAGCGGCTGCACGTTGACCGTGAACGTGGTGGGCACAAAGGAGCCCTGCGGTCCGGCATAAATCGATTCCACCACCGGATACTTCTTTGAGGGATCGAAGTTCGCCGGCTTGTAGATGACGCCCCAGATATCGGTCTCGCCGTCGCGCCCCTTGGCCGCGAACGTTTCGGGCGCCTTCCAGCCCCCTTCGAGCAGACTTCCAATCTCGCCATGCTCGACTTCCATGATTCGTTTGTTGTCCTCGGTGCGCCGCAGCTCTATAACGGGCGGCGCATCTACGCGTGACCAGGCGTCCACGTAATACTTCATGTCTAAGGAGAACTTCACCGAGTGGTCGCCGTCCGCATCCGTCAACCGCGTGAGCCCGCTGCCGTCGAAGTTCACGCGGAACTCATGGATGTAATACGGGTTCTTGCGCGCGTCCATGCCACTGGCCTGGAACCAGATTTGGCGCTTTTCTTCGTCGATTTTGTCAATCGCGCGAACCACCCAATCTCCCTTAGTGATCTGGTTCTTCAGCTTGCCAGTGATTCCGTCGTATAAGTACAGGTGTTCCCAGCCGTCGCGCTCCGACGCCCAGATGATTTCTTTGCCATCGTTCAGGTCGAAGCGGACTTCCTTGCCGGTGTCCCGGGGATTGGGGACCAACGGCCGGTAGTCGATCAGGGTTGGGCTCTCTTCCGAAATCAGGGCGCGGGCCGCCCCGGTCTTCCCATCCACTTCGATCACGCGGTAGACCTGATGGCCGCGCTGATTATATTCGAAAGTGAATCCGCGGCCATTCTTCCACCAAACGGGCCGCGAGAGGCTGTAAGGATTCGGAAATAGCGCGTGATCGATCTCCATCTGCTTCTTTTCGGCGATTTCAAACAGGACAGGCTGCGCAATGTCCAGCGCATCTCCGGGCTTGGCGTATTCGCGCGTGAAATGCTTTGGCTGAAGCTGGTCGGCCGGCGAGGATTCAACGTAGTGCACTTCGCGGCGATAGCCCGGCCTTACGCGATAAGCTGCCAGGCGCGTGGCATCGGGCGACCAGGCGATGGATTGAAAGGTGTAATAGTTGCCCTCCGAACCGTCCATGCTCAGCGCTGAGACTTCAGAGGTTTCTTTCGAACGCACGTAGACATTGAAATTCTGGATCAGCGCTTCCCATTGGCCATCGGGCGACGTTTTGGATTGCGGGCCCTGCGGCGGAGCTCCACCGGCGCGCGGAACCGTCCGTCCCTGGGGCGAGAGGCCGGATATTCCGTCCTGAACGTCATTGTCGAACTCCGCGGGGCTTTCATCTTCGTCATCGGACCACGGCGCGCGGCTTCTGGCGGCCTCGGGTGCATTTGCTGGACCGACCCTTGCGCACGAATAATCGGAAAGCTCGCATTTCCAGTCCGATCCGGATGCCGGAAATCGGATCCCGCGCCCACCGTCTACGAATTGGATTTCGGTGAACGGCAACGCGAGCGGTGCGATTGCGGTTCCCGTGGCCGCCGAGAGGGATGTGGCGAGCCGCGCGTGATCGAAGGCCGGCTTCTTGGTCTGGGTGGCGGCGTCTACCACGACGAACTCGTGGCCACCCTTCACGGACTTTCGATACCAAAACCGGTCGGTGTTCTCGATCCAGCTTGCGGGTCCCGGTATGTCGATCGCCAAACCTTGCAATTTTTCGCGCAGGGTTCTCGCGCGTTCATAGTCGGCGGGAGTCACTTGCGCTAACGCTAGCCACGGGACGAAGGCCAACACCAGTCGAATAGCCAGTTTCATTTTTCCTCCTTCGCGGTGGGCAAAAGGGCGTAGACGCCCCCGCCGATTCCGATAATGATCAATCCAGGCCAAGTGGTGGAGGGCCGATAGGCAAACAGCATGGCCAATACTGTGCCGGCGCCCACGATGTACAGACCAGGCGTCCACGGATAGCCCCACACTCGATACGGCCGTTCTGCCTCCGAACGGATTCGCCGCAATCGGAAGACTCCGGCGATCGTCAGGATGTAAAACAGAAGCGCGGCTGAGATCACGTAATCGAGCAAATTGCCATAGAGATTGCCATATTGGCGCGTGACCGGATTATAAGTGCGCGGCAGCACCAGAGCCGCCGACCAAGCGCCCTGCACGAGCAGCGACCATCCAGGCACTTGCGCACGGTTCAGTCGCCCTGCTTTCGCGAAGAACAACCTGTCTTTCGCCATCGCGTAGTAGGCTCGTGCTCCCGCTAATACCAGGCTGTTCACGCAGCCGAAGCAGGACACGAGAATGGCGGCGGCCATCAAGCCGGCGCCATATCGGGGAAAGATTGTTTCCAGCATGGCGGTCGCAACGCGATCCGACGGCGCGTGCTGGATCGCCGTCAGCGGTAATGCTACCAGATAGGCAATATTCGCCAACAGGTACAGAACAATGACGGTCGCGCTGCCCAGCGCCATCGCCCGAGGCACGTTGCGTGTTGGATTGCGAACCTCGGCGGACAGAATCGAGACGTTGTGCCACGAGTCCGCCGAAAACAACGATCCTGACTGGGCGACGCACAACGCCACAATCAGGCCAAACGCGCTGCCGGCGGCGACGCCCAAAGACGGGTCAAACGGATCAAGGGCGAACAGATGCGAGAAATTGGCGCGCACGGCGCCGGAATTCCAGCCCACCAAGATGCCGGCAGCGATCAGCGTGGCGAGCGCTAGGGTCTTTGCGCTAGTGAACAGATTCTGGACGATCTTTCCATATTCGAGGCCACGCGAGTTGGTCCAGGTCAGCAGCGCAATAACGGCGATCGCCGTGAGTTGGGCCGTCGAAAGCGAGATGGCGTACCGGGAGGAAAAGTGAACCGGAGCGAGCAGATAGCGGTCTTCCGACACCGGCGGAAACAGGACCGAGAGAAATCGCGCGAACGCCACAGACACGGCGGCGATGGTTCCTGTCTGAATCACGGTGAAGAAGGTCCAACCGTAGAGAAATCCCCACAGCGGCGAGAAGGCTTCTCTCAGGTAGATGTACATTCCGCCGGCCTGAGGAAATAGACCCGCCAGCTCTCCGTAGGAGAGCGCCCCCGAGACGGTGAGCAAACCGGCCAGTACCCAGGCCATGAGCATCCATCCGGAGCTTCCGATAAGCCGCGACATGTCGGCCGAGACAAGGAAAATGCCGGAGCCGATCATGGCGCCGATCACGATCATCACGGAGTCGAACAGGCCGAGGCCGCGGACAAAACCGCGGGCGTGTTCGGTTTTGGCGGTCGCCGGAATCACGGGTGTTGGAGATCGCTGAATGATAGCGCTATCATTTTTCGGATCGTCCCCCCTTGGGGCCTAATTATAGTGCATTTCGACTCTGCCGCGCCTGGCTCTGAAATGCTCTAAAATGAATGGCCATGAAAGCGATTCCCATGGGTTTCTGGGCGGTGGTCCTGTGTCCGCTTGCGGCGCAGCCGGCGCGCGATTACCCCGTCAAGCCCGTCCCATTCACCGCCGTACATGTGACCGACGGATTCTGGGCGCCGCGCATCGAGATCAACCGAACGGTTACGATTCCGTTCGCCTTTCAGAAGGACGAGGAAACCGGACGCGTAGATAATTTCATTCGCGCCGCCGAGTCGCTGAGCGGCCAGCCGCCAGAGAATCGCAAACCACCAGGCTATCCGTTCGACGACACCGATGTTTACAAGGTGATCGAAGGCGCCTCCTACTCATTGAGCGTGCATCCCGATCCGAAGCTGGACGCTTACTTGGATGGGTTGATTGCCAAAATCGCGGCGGCCCAGGAGCCCGACGGGTATCTCTATACCGCGCGCGCCATCGATCCGCTGAATCCGCATCCTTGGGCTGGATCCAGGCGGTGGATGCTTGAATCCGTCGACAGTCACGAACTGTACGACCTCGGTCATCTCTACGAAGCCGCCGCGGCGCATTACCTGGCGACCGGGAAGCGAAACCTGCTCGACGTGGCGCTCAAAAGCGCGAACCTTCTGGCAGACACATTTGGCCCAGGCAAGCAGACAATCTGGCCCGGGCACCAAATCACGGAGATAGGGCTGGTCAAGCTGTACCGGGTCACGGGCGACCGGCGTTATCTCGATTTGGCCAAATTCATGCTGGATACGCGCGGCCCCGATGGGCGGCAGGGTAGCGGCAGAACGTACAATCAGTCGCACATGAAGGTGGTCGATCAGACGGAAGCGGTGGGGCACGCGGTGCGCGCGACCTATATGTACTCCGGCATGGCCGATGTCGCCGCCCTGACCGGAGATCCTTCCTACATCAACGCGATCGATAAGATCTGGGACAACGTGGCCGGCAAGAAGCTGTACCTTACCGGCGGAATCGGGGCCACGTCGGCGGGCGAGGCTTTCGGGCGCAACTACGAGCTACCGAACATGACCGCTTACAACGAAACCTGCGCGGCGGTGGGCAACGATTTCTGGAATCATCGGCTCTTTCTGCTCCACGCGGACGCGAAGTACATCGACGTGATGGAGCGTACTCTCTACAATGGGCTGATCTCCGGCGTGGCGCTGGACGGCAAGACATTCTTTTATCCAAATCCGCTCGAGTCCAACGGCCAGCATGAACGCAGCCCGTGGTTCGGCGTGGCCTGTTGCCCCGGCAACATCACTCGCTTCATGGCCTCCGTGCCCGGATATGTCTACGCGCAGCGCGACGACACAATCTGGGTGAACTTGTTCGTGGGAAGCACGGCCGACATTAAACTGGACAACAGTCGCACCGTGCGGATGATCCAGTCGACCCGTTATCCGTGGGATGGTCAGGTGCGGATTACCGTAAGCCCTGACCGGACCGCCCCTTTAACCGTGAAGGTGCGTATTCCAGGATGGGCCCGCAATCAACCCGTGGCCAGCGATCTGTATCGGTATGTAGACAAGCCGGCCCGCGCGCCGAGTTTGAAGATTAACGGAAGAACGGTTCCTGTAGAGATTGATAAAGGGTACGCCACTCTGACGCGCACGTGGCGCGCGGGCGATGTCATCGAACTCAGCCTCCCGATGCAAGTACGGCGCGTGATCGCGAACGAGCAGGTGGCTGCGGACCGCGGCCGCGTCGCGTTGGAAAGAGGTCCCCTGGTTTATGCGCTGGAGTGGGCCGACAACCCCAACGGCAAGGTGCGGAATCTGATGCTTCCCGACACAGAGCCGTTGCGGGCGGAAAGGAGTCCGGCGCTGCTGAACGGCGTTACCGTAATCAAAACAAATGCAGTCGGCTTATCTTATGACGTCCAAGGCCACCTCGCCGAAACGGCAGTAGAGGTCACAGCGATCCCATATTATGCATGGGCGAATCGCGGCCGTGGCCAGATGATCGTATGGATCCCGAACACCGAGGCCAGCGCCCGGCCTGCACCGTTTCCGACCCTGGCGATGACCGCCAAAGTGACGGTCTCCGGCAAGAGCACCAAGAATCCGGGCGCCATCAACGATGGCGAAGAGCCCACGGCGTCGAACGACCCGAGCTCCTACTTCGATTGGTGGCCGGTAAAGGGCACGCAGGAATCGGCAGAGTACGCCTTCGAGAAACCTGCTACGGTCTCTGAGTGTCAAATCTATTGGTTTGACGACACCGGTCGTGGCCAGGTTCGCGTCCCCGCGTCGTGGCGCCTGCTGTACAAGGACGGCAACAACTGGAAGCCGGTGGAAAATCACAGCCCCTATGGAGTGGAGAAAGATCGATATAACGGAGTTACGTTCACGCCCGTGCAGACGACTGGCTTACGTCTGGAACTGAACATGCAGCCGAACTGGTCGGCGGGCGTGCAGAAGTGGAAAGTGAGATAGAACCGCTGCGTCCGCTTCAAGCCAGAAACATGAACCGAAGATCCTTTTGCGCGATTGTACCGTTTGCCGCCGCGCTGCGGCGCGCTAAAGCCGCCGGCGGGAACTCCCCACGCGAACGGCTGTCGTTCGATAACGACTGGAAATTCCTTCTCGGCGATCCGGAGGGAGCCGAGTCGCTTTCGTACGATGCAACCGGTTGGCGAACCCTGGATGTTCCGCACGACTGGAGCATCGAAAGCGCGATCGATCCCAAGAACCCAATGGGAGGCAGCGGCGGTTATTTCCCAGCCGGCGTGGCGTGGTACAGGCGGGCCTTTACCGTTCCGGATGGATGGCGCGCCAAACGCATTAGCGTCGAGTTCGAAGGGATCTACATGAATGCGACCGTGTACATCAACGGCTATTCACTCGGCGCGCATCCCTACGGCTACACGAGTTTTTTCCATGATCTGACCTCGCACTTGAGCGCCGGCGGCAACAACGTATTGGCCGTCCGCGTGGATCAATCCAAACATCGAAACTCGCGCTGGTATTCGGGCTCGGGAATCTATCGGCACGTATGGCTGCACGC
>DASQJB010000506.1:0-24067 GCA_035631295.1 Bryobacteraceae bacterium
ATGAACGCCCGCGTGATGCGGCGCGCCATGGAATTCGCCCGCAGTTTCGGCATGCCCGTCGTCAATCATTGCGAAGATCTGGATCTGAGCGCCGGGGGCGATATGCATGAAGGGATGGAATCCGTGCGGCTTGGGCTGCGCGGTATTCCTGGGTGCTCGGAAGACGTGATGGTGGCGCGCGACATTTTGCTGGCCGAAGTCACCGGCGCGCGCTATCATGTGGCGCACATCTCTTCGCGGCACGCCGTGGAGATGGTCGCCTTCGCCAAGGCGCGCGGGCTGACCGTGACAGCAGAGGCCACGCCGCACCACCTGGCTCTCGCTGACAGCGACATGCCTCCTTATGACAGCAATTACAAAATGAAACCGCCGCTTCGTTCTACATGCGATGTAAGCGCGGTTCTGGAAGGCGTGGTGAACGGCGCGATCGACGCCATCGCCACGGACCACGCGCCTCATCCGGGCAGCGAGAAAATGCAAGAATTCGAAAATTGCCCCTTCGGCATCATAGGCCTGGAAACCGCGCTGGGCGTGGCTTTGGAGAAACTATTTCACTCCGGCAAAATCGGATTGCCCCGGCTGGTGGAGCTTTTCACTACCGGCCCCGCGCGGATTCTGGGAATCAAGCGCGGAACTCTCGCCCCCGGCGCGCCCGGCGACGTCACCATTTTCTCTCTGGACCGCGAATGGACTTACGACGTCAACAAATCTATGTCCAAGAGCCGCAACTCGCCCTTTCATGGAAAGAGCTTCCGCGGCGGCCCAGTCGCGACGGTCGTCGCGGGTCACATTGCCTGGCAGAGCTGATGAGCCGCTTTCCCCTGCTGTGTCTCGCGGCTATGATCGCTCCTCTGGGCGCTCAAACTCTGCCGCGTCTAGCGGATGGAACGCCCGATCTCGGCGGGAAAGGTGTGTGGCATCCGCGGAGCGTGGGCGAAGCAGCGAGGGCCGATCACGATGTCGAGGTTCCGTTCCTTCCCTGGGCGAAATTGAGATTTGACGAAAACCGTGCAGGAAAGCAAAGCGACTCCGCCTCGCGCTGCCTCCCGCCCGGCGTCCCGCGCATTGTCTTCACTCCCGAGCCGTTCCAAATCGTCCAACAGCCCAACCGCATCCTCTTCCTCTACCAGGCCGGCGCGCATGTCTGGCGTAACTTGTGGATGGATGGGCGCAAGCATCCAAAGGACCCCAACCCCACCTGGCTGGGCGATTCGATTGGCCGCTGGGAAGGCGGTACGCTAATCGTCGACGGCGTCGGCTTCAATGACAAGACCTGGCTCGACGACGCCGGCCATCCCCATACCGAACAACTCCATGTCGTCGAGCGCTACACTCGCACCAGCGCTCTATCCATGAAATACGAAGTGACGATCGACGACCCAGGCGCCTACCGGAAGCCGTGGTCGAGCAGCGTCACCATTCCCTTCCGCCCGGGTGAAGCTTTGCAGGAGTTCATTTGCCTGGAAGGCGAACACGACGCTCGCCGCTGACGCCTTTCGTGACGCAGGATCAACGCGCTGCCGCAGGTTTCGTGATCGTGTAGATTCTGGGAACCAGCCGCACGGGAGCGCTATTCTGCCTCCAACTGGTCTTCTTGCAAAGGTCGCAGGAACATGCGACCGCGCCAATTTTCGGGGGAGTTGTCACGCCTTCTTTTTACGCCTTCCGTATGAGATGCTCGTGACGAAAAGATTACATCTTGGTATGGCGCAATGGTTTATTCCGCCCGCAAAGCCTCTACCGGATCGACTGTAGTCGCGCGCCGGGCGGGAAGGTAGCTGGCGAGGACCGCGGCGGCGATCAGCAGAGCCGAAGCGGCGCCGTAGGCGATAGGATCGAGCGCGGTGACTCCGAACAACAGCGAGGACATCAGCCGAGTAAGGCCGAATGCCGCGGCCAAGCCAATCCCAGAGCCCACGCCCGCTAGAAACAAGCCATTCCGCACGAACATGCGCTGGAGTTCGCCCGCCTGCGCGCCCAGGGCGATTCGGATGCCGATTTCGCGCGTTCGTTGCGAGACGGCATAGGCGATCACGCCGTAAATTCCCACGACGCCAAGCACGAGAGCCATTCCGCCCGCGAGAGCCAGCAGCGCCAGAGTAAACGACGTCCGCACCATGGACTGATCGTACAGCTCCTGGACCGTCCGCACCAAAAACACCGGCAGATTCGAGTCCACGGACCAGATGGCCTGGCGGGCCTCCTTCAGAAAACTCTCAGTCCCCGCGCGATTTGTGCGAATCAAGAATGCGCCGAAGCGCCTCACGTGCGGGGAGTCAGTCCAGAACTTGCTCATCATCGCGGGCCAGTAAACAAATGGCGGCGCCTTATCTTGCACGCCGTTGTCGTGAACGTCGCCAACCACGCCGACGATTTCGCGCCAGGGATCGTTCATTCCCTCACGGATGCGCTTACCCAGAGCCGAAGTGGGACTGCCCCACATCTCTTTCGCGGTGTTCTGGGAAACGATCGCGACATCCCGCTTTTCATACAAATCGGTCCAGGTAAAATCGCGGCCCGCGATCAGAGCGGTGCCCGTGGCGTGGAAGAATCCCGGCGTGACAAAACGGAATCGGCGTAGCGGAGGAATCTCCCCGACTGCATAGTTCTTATCTTGGGCGTACAGAATGTCGCTGGGATTGAATCCTTCCAAAGGGCCGCTGTTCGCGAATGCGACGGAAGTGACGCCGGGGATAGCCGCGAGCTTTTCCATCATCGCGTTTTCCATGCGCATGACTTGTTCCGCGTCCTTCACATGCCCTTCGGGAATCGTAATGTGGAGCAACTGAACCTCTTCCGGCCGCGTGAATCCCGGCTGAACGTTCCGCAGCGCCTGGAAGGTGCGGATCATCAGACCGGAGCCGACCAGCAGCACTAGAGCCAATCCGACCTGCGCCACCACCAGCGTATTGCGGGCGCGGTGCCGCTCGCGGCTTTGGCTGAGCGTGCGCCCGCCTCCACGCAACGCTCCGGAGAGCTGAGGACCTGCATATTTCAGCACGGGAATCAGACCAAATAGCAGGCCCGAAAGTAGCGAAATTGCCAGCGCGAATCCGAGCGCCAGCGGATCGATTCCTATCTCGGCGAGCCGGGGCAAAGTTGGGGGCCCCTTCGCCACCAACAGTTTCAACGCGCCGTAGGAGAGCGCCAAGCCGAGTGCGCCGCCCACGACGCTCAGCGTTACGCTCTCGATCAGCAGCTCTCGCGCGATGCGCCCCCAGCCTGCACCGAGAGCCGCGCGGACGGCCAATTCCTGCTGCCTTCCATCGGCTCGCACCAGGAGGAGATTCGCGACGTTCGCGCAAGCGATCAGGAGCACCAGCCCGATAGTTCCCATCAAAACCCACAGCACCGAGCCGATGTCCCCAACGACTTCCTGCTTCAACGGCTGAAGGTTGGGGCCGAAGCGGGCGTTCTCGAACAGCGCGCGGCTGAATCCGGGTGGAGTTGGCCATGCTTTGAGCCATATTCCGAGCATGCGCCCCACGTCCGCGTTCGCCTGCTGGAGCGTAACGCCTGGCTTCAGGCGCGCTATGCCTTGGAAGCTGAAATCTCCTAAAAAGATCTTGGCGCGGTCGAAGCGCATCGGCATGATCACGTCGGGGTCCGTATTCAGAAACCGGAAACTCCTGGGCATGACGCCGATGATGGTGCGGGGCTTGGAATCCATGGTCAGCGTGCGTCCCACGGCGGACGCGTTTCCGCCGAACCGACGCTGCCAATAGCTGTAGGTCAGGATCACGGTTTCGGGCGTTCCGGGAGTATCGTCGGATTGAGAGAACCAGCGTCCTAACGCAGGCTGGACGCCCACGGCTTCGAGCGTGCCGTAGGCGACCTCAATCGCGCGGAGCGCCTCGGGCTCGGCCAAACCGGTGACGGTTGCGCCGCTGCTATTCCACAAACCGAAGTCTTGAAATGTCCGGTTTTCCTCCCGGTAGGTGAAATACATCGTGGGCGAGCAATTGATATTTCCTGGAAAGCCCTTTATGCCCGGCGCTACGTGCCATACGCCGACTAGGCTTTCCGCGTGCGGAAGCGGCAGCGGTTTGATGAGTACGCTTTCGGCGACGCTGAAAATCGCAGTGTTTGCGCCGATGCCCAGAGCCAGTGTCAAAACGGCAATGGCAGTGAATCCGGGCGCATGCCCGAGTCGCCGCAGGACGTGTTTCAAGGGTCCCATGGCTCCTACTACGGACCAGTGGGCCGCAGTGTTCGCGGAAATGTGGCGTTAGTACGACAATTATTCCGCCCGCAGCGCTTCCACTGGATCCACCGCCGTGGCGCGGCGGGCGGGAAGATAGCTAGCCAGCGCCGCCGCTGTAATCAGAACCGCCGCAGCCGCGGCATAGGCAATCGGATCGAGCGCGGTGACTCCGAATAGCAGCGACGACATCAAGCGCGTCATTCCGAACGCCCCGGCCAAACCTAGCGCCAAGCCGACTGCCGCCAGCGACAATCCGTTCCCGACAAACATCCGCCGGACCTCGCCCGCCTGCGCGCCCAAGGCGATGCGGATGCCGATTTCCCGTGTCCGCTGCGAGACGGCGTAGGCAATGACCCCGTAGATGCCGACGATTCCAAGCACCAGGGCCATTCCGCCCGCAAGCGCCAGCAGCGCCAGCGTGAAGGAAGTCCGCACCAAGGATAAATCGTAAATGTCCTTGAGCGTTCTGACCAAGAATATGGGCAGATTCCCGTCCACCGACCAGATGGCCTGGCGCGCCTCTTTCAAGAAGCTCTCTGTCGCCGCGCGTTTCGTGCGGATGACGAAGGCTCCCCCGCGCGTGACGCGCATGGAGTCGCCCTCAAACGTTTCCAACAGCGCGGGCCAATATACAATCGTTTGCGCCTTCTCCTGCACGCCATTGTCGTAGACATCGCCCACCACTCCTACGATCTCGCGCCAGGGATCTCTGGGAGCCGCCCGAATTCGCTTGCCGAGGGCCACGCCCGCGCTGCCCCACATTTCCCGCGCCAGGTTTTCGGAAACGATGGCGACGCGCCGTTTATCGTAGAGATCGGTCCACGTGAAATCGCGCCCGGCGATCAGCGCCGTGCCGATCGTCTTGAAAGCGCCGGGAGAGACAAACCGGAATCGCCGCACGGGAGGGATCTCCCCGACGGCATAGTTCTTGTCCTGCGCGTAGAGAAGATCGTTGTAGTTGAAGCCTTCCATGGGCGCGGTATTGGTGAATGCCACGGAGTAAACGCCCGGAATCGCGGCGAGCTTCTCCAGCGTTTGCTGCTGCATCCGCATCACCGCTTCCGAGTCCTTCACCTGCGCCTCGGGAATGTAAGCGCGCATCAACTGCACTTCCTCGGGATGCGTGAATCCCGGCTGCACATTTCGCAACGCTTGAAACGTGCGAATCATCAAGCCGGAGCCGACCAGCAGCACCAGAGCCAGGCCCACCTGCACCACCACCAGCGTGTTGCGGACGCGCTGGCGCTCGCGGCTGTGACTGAGCGTCCGCCCGCCGACGCGCAAACTCCCGGCCAGGCGTGGCCCGGCATACTTCAGCACGGGAATCAATCCGAACAGGAGGCCGGAGACCAGCGATATCGCGAAAGTGAATCCGAGCACCAGCGGATCGATTCCGATTTCGGCCAGCCGCGGCAGCGTCGCGGGACCCTTGGCCACGAGCAGCTTCAATGCTCCATACGCCAGCGCCAGTCCCAAGCCGCCGCCTAACACGCTCAGCGTCACGCTTTCAAGGAGCAGTTCCCTTGCGATTCGTCCCCAGCCCGCTCCCAGAGCGGCGCGGATGGCCAATTCCTGCTGCCTTCCTTCGGCCCGCACCAGTAAAAGATTCGCGACGTTGGCGCACGCGATCAACAGCACCAAACCGATCGTTCCCATCAGGACCCACAACATCGAACGGATGTCACCTACCACTTCCTGCTTCAACGGCTGCACCTTCGGACCGAAGCGGGCGTTTTCAAACATCGTGCGGCTGAATCCGAGCGGAACAGGCCACGCTTTCAGCCAGATCCCCAGCATCCGCGCTACATCGGCATTGGCCTGCTGAAGCGTGACGCCGGGCTTCAGCCGCGCAATGCCCTGGTAACTGAAATTTCCGAGGAACAGCTTGTCGCGCTCGAAGCGCATGGGCAGGATCACTTCGGGATCGGTATTCAGAAAACGAAAATTCTTGGGCATCACGCCGATGATGGTGTGCGGCCGGGAATCCATAGTTAGCGTTCGCCCCACGGCGGATGCGCTCCCGCCGAAGCGCCGCTGCCAATAGCCGTAGGTCAACATCACCGTCTCAGGAGTCCCCGGAGTATCGTCTGACTGCGAAAACCAGCGTCCCAGCGCGGGCTGTACGCTCAATGCTTGCAGCGTGCCATAGGTGACGTTCAAAGCGCGGACCTGTTCAGGCTCCGCAAGACCGGTCACGCTCGCGCCACCGCTGTTCCATATGCCAAATTCCTGAAATGTCCGGCTTTGCTCGCGGTAGGTGAAATACATGGTCGGCGAGCAGTTGATGTTGCCGCTGATGCCCTGGACGCCGGGCGCCACCTGCCAAACGCCCGCCAGGTTCTCCGCCTGCGGAAACGGTAGCGGCCTGATCAATACGCTCTCAATGACGCTGAAGATAGCTGTGTTGGCGCCGATGCCGAGCGCCAAGGTCAAAACGGCGATAACGGTGAACCCGGGCGCATGCGCCAGCCGTCGCAGGACGTGTTTCAAGGGTCCCATGGCCCCTATTACGGACCTGAAGCTCGCCGGGTTCGCGGAAATTGCGGGTTAATCGTCGCGGGTGATCTTAAAGTCGCCCTTCATTCCGCCCTGGCTCCACGTGCCCACGATTCTGCGGCGCGCGGAAGTGACGTCCTCGACTTTGCCATCGGCGACGAAGTGGATCAGCTTGCCCGAGCGGTCTTTCATGTCCGCTTCCAAATGGACTCCCCAATTACTTGCGTCAAGCGAGGCGTTCTGGAGCTTGGCGACATCGGGGCCAGGGTTGATCATGCCGACAATGTTCTTGCCGTCGTAATTGAGAATGAAAGTGACGTCCGTGCGGTCCTTCGCGTTCGGTCCCCAGTCTCCGCGCCAGGATCCAACCAAGGGATGACCCTCCTGCGCCATCAGCGGAACCAGGGTAAGAAGAAATGCCGCGAATCTCATTTCACTGCCCCACCAAATGGCCGAAATCGCGATTGTTGTCCTGGCAGAAGTATTCGGGGAAATCCTGATTCGGCGCCCAGGGTATGGTCCAGCCGCCGGTCCACTGGCGAGTGTAGGCCTTGGGATCGTCGATCGTGGCTTCGTATTTCAGCGTATTGAAATCGGGACGCGAGATATGTTCGATCAAGTGCAGCGCGTCGGTATGAGGCAAGCCGCCGCGGGCCATCCAGAATTTTTCATTGAACCCGACTGAATCAATAACCAGCGTGTCGCCTTCCCAGCGGCCGACAGAATGGCCGAGATAGCTGGGATCGAGGTCGTCGGCGGGCGGATGCGGACGTCCATCCATGTAGATCACCCGCCATGTGCGCGGGCCGCCGCCGGAGAGCACCAGAATGCGCTTGGCTTCGGGCAGCTCATAAATCAGAAGGCCGAAAGGAGTGTGGAACTGGCGAGGGCCGCCGGGAGCGACGCAGCGAACGTGCGGATCAGTTTTGTCTAGCGTCCGGCGCCGTTCTTCGTAGAGCGCCTTGGCCCACGGCTGGAACGGGACTTCCGAGATTTCGAGATTCGTCGGGAGATTGGCTCCGTTCTTGCCGGTGAGCCCGCCGAAGCCGGAATCCCAATATCCGGTTTGGCCGGGAGGCGCGCTCAGTAGTGGATGGCCATCGGGCCAGCGCGGCGTGGGGCCCGAGGGGGGCTTTTGCTTCGCCGCTCCCCGGCCGCCTCGTCCTTTCAATTGACTGCCGATGGTGACCGGGGGCCATCTTGAGCAAAGAGAATCGCCGCGCCCGCCGGGTCTTTTTCCACGCGGCTTTCGGTATTCATCACCATCGTGAAGCGGTTCGTGGACTCATATTTCGGCCAGCGAGGCAGCTTGGGTTGATTGGGAGCGCTCCGCGCGCTGAAACTGGCTTAGACTACAATGATTCCTCGAAGCTTCTACGGCTGGGTCGGCGGAGCGCCATAACACCCGTAAGTTTATATTAAATAGCGACCATGGAACCCAGGCAGGCCCGCGTAGCGCCGAGGGCGGCGAGCTTAAAGATCGCCGAAATGCGCGCTGGATTGGCTGCGGCGATCGTCGCGTCGCTTTCGCTTTGCCTGACCTCGACGTGGCTCTTTTTAGATCGAACGCCCCCGAGCTGGGACGACGGCTACTATTTGACCAAGAGTTTGGAACTGTATGACACATTGACCGACAAAGGTGTTGCTGCGTACGCAAAAGCGTTTCTTAGGGTGTTGGATTCTAAGCCGCCGTTGATCGCGGCGCTGCCAACCCCGATCTATCTCGTGGCGGGCCGCCACTATCGCGCGGCATACGCGATCAATGTCCTTTTTCTGGCGATAGCCTTTGGAGCGGCTTACGGTATCGCCGGCGCTTATGCAGGACCAAGGGCGGGACTCATCGCGGTGACTGCTTTGGCTGCGATCCCGGTGGTTTATGGGTTATCGCACTGGTATTTGGTTGAGTGCGGCCTTACGGCGCTGGTGTGCGCGGCCATCTACCTGATGACGGGCTGGAGTGAATCGAGCGGCCCGGGACGAGCAGGTCTTTTGGGAACTACATGCGGTTTGGGCCTTCTCATGAAGGCGAGTTTTCCTTTATATGTGCTGGTTCCGCTTGTGTGTTTTGCCTTCCGGTGGAGGAAGACCGCCCTGCAAAAAAGGACTCTGGCAGCGTTCTTCGCGGCGTCGGCTTTCCTCGCCGCTCCCTGGTACCTTGTGAACCTTCGCAGAGTGATAAGGAGCGTTCTGCATGCCGGCTCCGCCGACACTGCCAGAATCTATCAGCTGGGTGAAGCGTTTTCGGCTTCCGCTATCGGCCACTACCTCTTCCACCTGGCCAATGCGACGCCGTGGCTGTACCTGGCCTCTATTCCGTTACTCGCGCTCTTGGGAGCGTCCTCATTGCGCCGCGAAAATAAGAAAGGGCTGCTGCTCGGGCTGCTGTGGCTCTCGCCTCTCCTTTTTTTAGCGGTCGGGCATTACCGCGATATCCGCTGGGCTGCGCCCTTGTTTCCAGCCGTGGGATTAATGTTCGCGTGGATTGCGGACGCGGCCATTCGCAGACGACGAGCGGCGGCGATTGTGCTTACCTGCGGGGCATTGTCGTTGGGATGGCTGAGCATGCTTCAAAACTCCTTCGGAGTTCTTGGAAAGCGCCTGGAGTTAGGTGGCCTCCTGTTGAACGCGCCCATGCTGAGCTATGCTCGCGCGTATAGCCGCGAGCTCTGGCCGCAGCAGGGAATTCTGGCAGACATCTACCGGGCCTCCAAGTTCGGCGGAGGAGAGAAGAGCCAAGTCCTTCTAGGGACCAATTCCGTACGGTTCAACGCCGATAACTTTGCGCTCGCGGCAGTTGAAGCGAAGCTCCCTTTCGAGATCGGAACTACGGCTTACTTTACGGATGCGAGCCAAGCCACGCAAGCGGTCAATCGAGCATCTTACTTCGTATACAAGGAAGGCGGGGAAAACGACCTCGTGAATTTCAACACCCTGGGAGAAACCGCGATCCGGGAGGCGCGCGATAGCGGCCGGTTCAGGGAACTTCCGCTCCCCCGAGGGCTTCCCGACGGAGGCACTGCCCATCTTCTGCTGAACCACGGCAGGACAGGCGTCTTGCTGAGCGCTGACCTTAATGACGTACCAGCCTGCAAGGTAACGTTCGCGGACAGAGTTCAACTGACCGGAATCGGTGTTTCGCGGACGAGGAAGGGGCTCGAGGTGAAGTACCGTTGGCGCTGCCTTAGGCCTATGGATCGCGACTACATGTGCTTCAGCCACATAGTGGATCGGACGGGGAAGGTGGTCGGATATTTGGATCATCGATTCCTGAACGGAAGTACGCCCACGTCTCTCTGGAAGGTGGGCGATACCGCTCTGGAGAGCCTTTTCTTCCCACTGCCAGATGCGGACTCCGGCGCTTACAGTCTGCGTGTAGGGGTCTATCATCGCGAATCGGGAGAACGGTTGCAAATAACTGAGAGCAGCTTCCCCGTTATCGACGACCAGACAGCCGTTGTCGTCCAGGCGGATATCAGCGGCTCGCCGAGTGCAGCCGTTTCCAGTGCCGGTAAACGCGCGGGACCGGCAGGCCCATCACATTGAAGTAGCAGCCTTCGATGCGCTCGATGAACTTGGAAGCGAGTCCTTGGATGGCGTAGGCGCCGGCTTTGTCCATCGGCTCGCCGCTCGCGATATAACCGCCAATCTCTCCCGGCTCGAGATCGGAAAACCAGACTCGCGTAGAGTCACAGTCCACGATTTCGCCGTGCGGATGAAGGAGGCAAATGCCGGTAATGACGGAGTGCTGACGGCCGGAGAGAGCCGTCAGCATGGCTCGTGCGTCTTCCGCATCAGCGGGCTTTTCCATCACCGAATCGCCCAGCACCACGATGGTATCAGCGCCGAGCACAATCTCATCGCCGCCCTCCCACGATGCATTCGCCTTGTCGCGAGCGAGACGCATGGCGTAATCTTGCGGCGCTTCCGCTGTCCTCCGGACCTCCTCCACGCGCCGAACGCGCGCCTGGAAACGGAAGCCGGCGTTGCGCAGCAGCTCGGCGCGTCGCGGCGATTGAGAGGCAAGGATCAGATCCATAAGGCCCATGCTACAATCGACGTTTCCCCCGGCACCACCTATGGACCGAGCCGGACGCCTCATTCGAAAAATGAATCTCCCTCCGCACCTTGCCGATGCGGAAACTCGCGTCCGTGCGGCGTGGCCCGCGGCGGCGGGCAAGATCATCGCTTCTCACACCCAGGCGCGCGGGCTTGTGCGCGGAACCTTGATCGTCGATGTGGAGGACCGTGTCTGGCAGAGACAGCTTTCCGCGCTGAGGCATTTCTTGCTGCGGAATCTGGCCAAGGAACTGGATGAAATGCTGGTGACGGAGATCGACTTTCGCCCCATGCCGCAGAAGCGGGCGGCGCAAAGGGCGACTTTCGCGCGGAACGATGGGACTGCCGGGGGCAGTGCCAGGATTGGGGATCCGGTGCTCGGGATGCTATACGAGAAGTCGCGAAGGAGCGCGGGATGATCAGCCACGAAGAAGTGCGGCGCGTCGCCGATCTGGCGAACCTGGCCTTGACCGAAGAAGAGATCGAGCGCATGGCGCAAGATTTGAGCGGCATTCTGGCTCATGTGGACAAACTTAACGAGTTGGACACATCGAACGTGGAGCCGATGGCTCAGGTCCTGTATGACGCGGAACCCACTGCCACGCTGCGGGAAGATGCGGAGCGGCCAGGGCTGGGTAACCGCGACGCGCTGGCCAATGCGCCGTTGGCGGGATCGGGTTATTTCAAAGTGCCGAAGGTGATTGAGCGATAGGACAAGCCGAAGCATGTCCCACACCATCGATTCGATTCGGAAAGGGCTGCACGAAAAACAGTTCAGTGCGGAGGAGCTTGCGCGCGAGACGCTGGCTTTTGCCGAAGCCGAGAATCCGAAGACGAACGCCTACCTGACGTTCGCGCCCGAGCGGGCTATCGCACAGGCGCGCCGCGTGGATGAGACGCTTGCGCGGAGCGAAGATCCGGGGCCGCTGGCGGGCGTTCCCATCGCGGTAAAAGACGTGATTCTGACGCGCGGTCTGCGCACCACT
Source organism: Bryobacteraceae bacterium (assembly GCA_035631295.1). Taxonomy (GTDB): domain Bacteria; phylum Acidobacteriota; class Terriglobia; order Bryobacterales; family Bryobacteraceae; genus Palsa-187. The sequence goes on from DASQJB010000506.1 coordinate 11,743, forward strand.
TGCGCGTCGCGGTTGCTTGCGAACTACATAGCTCCCTATGATGCGACGGCAGTGATCCGCGTCGAGCAGGCGGGCGGAGTGATCATTGGCAAGACGAACTGCGATGAATTCGCCATGGGATCATCGACCGAAAATTCGGCGTTCGGCCCGGTGCGGAATCCGGCGGCGCTAGATCGCGTTCCAGGCGGATCGAGCGGAGGGTCCGCCGCGGCGGTGGCGCAGGGAACGGCGGTTCTGGCGCTCGGCTCGGACACAGGCGGCTCCGTCCGCCAGCCCGCATCGTTCTGCGGAGTGACCGGAGTTACTCCCACCTACGGACGCGTGTCACGCTACGGGTTGACGGCGTTCGCGAGTTCGCTGGATCACATCGGACCGTTTTCGCGAAGCGTGCGCGATTCGGCGGTGCTGCTCAGAACCATTGCAGGCCGCGATGAAATGGATTCCACTTCCGCCTTCGCTCCGGTTCCGGACTACGCCGCGGCGCTCAATGGCGATGTTCGAGGAATGAAGATCGGGCTGCCGAAAGAATTCTTCGAGGGCCTCGCTAGCGAGACGGGAGATCTGATCATGGCCGCGGTGGGCGAACTGCAGAAGCTCGGGTGCGAAGTGCGCGAAATCAAGCTGCCTCACACGCCCTACGCCATCGCGTGCTATTACGTGATCGCGACGGCGGAGGCGAGCTCCAATCTGGCTCGCTATGACGGCGTGCGCTACACGGCGCGCGCGTCGTCAGCTTCCACGCTCGCCGAAATGTATCGCGTGACGCGGGATGAAGGATTCGGGCCGGAATGCAAGCGCCGCATCATGCTGGGGACGTACGTGCTCAGCGCCGGCTATTACGACGCCTACTATTTGAAGGCGCAGAAAGTGCGAGCATTGGTGGCGCGGGACTATGCGGAAGCTTTCGAACAGGTGGATGCGATTGTGGGGCCGGTATCGCCGTTTCCGGCGTTTCGTTTGGGCGAGAAGGTAAACGATCCTGTCGCCATGTACCTTTCCGACATTTATACAATTACAGGAGACCTTGCGGGCATCCCGTGCATGAGCGTTCCGTGCGGAAAAACGCCGGAAGGTCTGCCGGTGGGATTGCAAATCTTGACCCGGCATTTCAATGAAATGGACATGTTCCGGCTAGCGGACGCCTACCAGCGTGCAACAAGTTTGTAATAGCGTCATCTTAAGTAGCAGCAGTAACAGCAATCATTTCTAAAGGAGAGATCCCAATGCCGTTCAGCTTGCCTGCTTTGCCCTATGCTCCGGAAGCGTTGGAGCCCCACATCGACAAAACGACCATGGAAATCCACCATGGCAAACATCATGGAACCTACGTGACGAATTTGAACAAGGCGCTGGAATCCGTGCCCAATTTGGCGAACAAGAGCGTCGAGGAGTTGCTGGCCAATAACTGTGCGCTGGTTCCGGAGAGCATTCGCACGGCCGTGCGCAACAACGGCGGCGGACACGTGAATCACACCATGTTTTGGCAGATCATGTCGCCGGGCGCCGGCAAAGCGCCGGTGGGAAATGTCGCGGCGGCGATCAATTCGGCGTTCGACAGCTTTGACAATTTCAAAGAGAAATTCACTGCGGCCGCCACAGGGCGGTTCGGATCGGGCTGGGCGTGGCTTCTGAAGACGCCGGGCGGACTGGAAATCATTTCGACCGCGAATCAGGATAGCCCGCTGATGGAAGGCAAGTATCCGGTGATGGGGTTGGACGTTTGGGAGCACGCGTACTATTTGAAGTACCAAAACCGCCGCCCGGAATACATAGGGGCGTGGTGGAACGTGGTGAATTGGGCGGAAATCGAGAAGAGATTTAACGCAGGGAAGTAACGGAATCTCTCGCAAAGCTCGCGGAGCGCGCAAAGGATCTTCGCGAGCTTTGCGCCTTTGCGAGAGACTTCGCTTTGCTATTCCTGGCGGAGCGAGACGAGCGGGTCTGTCTTCGCCGCTCTCCGTGCAGGCAGGTAGCTGGCGAGCGCGACGGCTGCAAGCGCCGCCAGCGCGACGGCGGCGTAGGTCAGCGGATCATGGGGCTTCACGGCGAACAGCATGCTCGCCAGCAAACGCGCGGCCGCCGACGCGCCGAGCATGCCGATTAGAAGCCCGGCGGCGGCCATGCCCAATCCTTGGCGAAGGAGCAGGCGTACAATCTGAGCCGGCGTTGCTCCCAGCGTCATTCGCAGCCCGATTTCGCTGGATCTCTGCCCGGCGGCAAAGGACATCACGCCGTAGATTCCTGCCATCGCCAGCGTCAGGGCGAGCCCGGCGAACAGGGTCAGCAACCAGGTGCGGAAGCGGGGAGCGGCGACGTTCTCCGCGAGCATGGCCTGCATAGTCGTGAAGCTGACCGAAACATCCGGCGAGCGCCGGCGCACCACGCGCTGCAACGTGGCTTCCATGTTTTCGGGACGGGCAGCGGTTCGCACGACCACCCGTAAGGTGTCGTTGTTGTACAGGTGCTGTTGGTAGGGCAGGATGCATTCGGGCATCACGGGCTTTTCGGGTCCGTACTGGTGAATGTCGCCCACGATCCCTACGATTTTGAGCATGCGGCGATCCAACGAATCGAACGGGCACCAAATCATTTGTCCCACGGCGTCGCCGGAAGGAAACGACCTTCGCGCGACGGCTTGGTTCACGATTGCGACCGGGGGAGCATCGGTGCTATCGCCATTGTTGAAATCGCGGCCGTTGACGATCGCAATGCCGAGGGTTTGAAACACACCAGGCGAGACAACCGAAGTCGCGTCCGGCACGCCCGTGTTCACATCGAGTTTCTCAGGCACGTGGTCGATCCAGTAGACGCCGCGGGATTCGACCCAACCGGGTGGGCTGGTGGTCGCGCCGGCTGCCTCCACGCCGGGCAAAGCGGAGATGTCTTTCAGCAAGCCGGCAAAAAAAGCGTGCATCTGCTCGGAAGGCATGGGCGCGGTGGTCTGCATCACCAGCACGTTCTCAGGCCGGAAGCCGAGCGCGACGTTTTGCAACGCGACAAAGCTTTTGATCAGCAGGCCCGCCGCGCAAACGAGCATCACGGATAGGGCGACTTCAGCGATCACCAAAGCGCCGCGCAGGCGGCCGGGCTTGCCGCCCAGAGTGGAGCGGCCCGCGCTCTTCAGCGCTTCGTTCAAATCGACACGCGAGGCCTGGAGCGCCGGCGCGAGGCCGCTCAGGACGGTCGCAATCACCGATACCACAAACGTGAATCCGAGAACCCAGCGGTCAATTCCTGTTTCCACAAGCCGAGGAACGTCGGAAGGCGCGAGGGCAACCAATGCCGCCGACGCCCATCCGGCCAGGAGCAATCCGAGGCCGCCGCCCAGCAACGCCAGCAGCAGGCTCTCGGCGACTAACTGGCGGACGATGCGCAACGGGCTGGCGCCAACTGCGGCGCGAACGGCGATTTCGCGAGTTCGCCCGCTCGCTCGGGCCAGCAGGAGCGTAGCCGTATTCGCGCAGGCAATCAGAAGAATCATTCCGGTTGCCGCCAGCAACAGATACAGCGAAGCCCGAACTCCGCTCACCATATCGTCGAGCAGCCGCGCCACGGCGACCGACCGGTATTTGTTCGTATCCGGGTATTGCTGCTCCAGGCGCGCGGCGATCGAGGTCATTTCAGACTTGGCCTGCGGAAGGCTCATGCCCGGCTTAAGATGCGCGACTGCCTGGTAGTTCAGGCCGGAGCGAAAGATGTTTTTGTCGACGGAATCGGCCTTCGAGAAACGCGCGTATTCAGAGCCGGCATCGGTCAAGGCCCAGATTTCGGTCCCGTCAGGGAAGGCGAAGCCTGGCGGCATCACGCCCGCGATCGTCACCGTGCGGTCGAATACGTGAATGGTTTGGCCGAGAGCGTTTCGGCTTCCGCCGAAATGGGTTTGCCAAAAGGCATAGCCGATGAGCGCCGAGCCGCGTCCGGCCGGCGCTCCGAGCATGGGCGCGATTTGGAACACCTGGAAAAATTCCGGACTCACTTCCGCTTTGTGCACGTATTCTGCGGTCTCACCGAGGCTCACCGGAGCTTCCGTGGCGTTGTAAAAGGCCATGGCGTCGAAGGCGCTGCTCTGGGCGCGCCAGTCTTCGAAATCGGGCAACGAAACGAAGCGCCAGGGCCCTTTCCTTTCGCCGCCGGGCTCCCAGGCGGTTGTAAGCGTGACGATGCGATCCGGATCGCGATATCCGAGCGGCCGAAGCAGCACGGCGTTCACAACGCTGAAAATGGCGGTGTTGGCGCCGATGCCGAGCGCCAGTACGGTCACGGCCAGAACGGTGAAGCCGGGATTCTTGCGTAGGGATCGCAGGCCGATTCTCAGGTCCATCGCCGACCGGATGTTAGCAGGCGAGGGACCACAAATCGTCCGAGTTCGCGTAAGCGGTTTCATCACCTTGCGGGGGCCGCCGGCTTTCCGGCGCGACGCCGTGTCCGGTATTGGGACTGAGTGGCCGCGAGTTCGCTTCGCAAAAAACGCAGTTGCGAAGGGCCGGGCGGGGCGGGCCCGGAATTGGGTTGGGCATTCCATTATAGGCAGTTAACGCGTGGCCCGCGCAGCCGAGGCTGGGAGTGAGTGCGCAAAGATCTGACAAGGAAAGAGACGGCTCGACGCGCCAACGGGACAGCGCTTTGCACGTCCCGAGGCACTAACGCGTCATAATTGTTTTGAACCATGGCTGAATGGTCGCTTAAATACGCCGACGCGCGAGGCGAAATGCATCAGCAGGTGGCCGAGGCCGGCTCGGAGCGCGAGTTGCGCGACCGTCTCACCCAGCAGGGCTTCCTCATTTATTCCATCAAGCCGCGTGCGGAACTCGCGAAGTTGGGCGCTCGCGGCGGCAAGCTCGATCTCGAAAAGTTCCTCATTTTCAATCAGCAGTTCGTCACGCTGATCCGCGCCGGACTTCCTATTTTGAAATCGCTGGATCTGCTGGCCGAGCGGCTCACCGATCCTAAGCTTGGGAAGCACATCCAGCGCGTCCGCGAGGAGGTCCGCAACGGAGCCCTTTTGTCGGACGCCTTCGCGCGCCAAGCCATTTTTCCGCCTATCTACGTCACCAGCGTGTTGGCCGGCGAGCGAAGCGGCTCGCTCGCCGAGGTTCTGGAGCGCTTTATCGCCTATCAGAAACTCGCGCTCTCGGTCCGCAAGAAACTGATCGTTTCGATGCTCTATCCGGCCGTCCTGATTCTCCTCGCGTTCGGCTTAGTAGTGTTCCTGGTCACTTATGTGGTGCCGAATTTCGCTCAACTTTACAGCAGCATGGGTTCGCAATTGCCCACGCCCACCCAGATCCTCATCGCCGTCGGAACCACAGCGCGCAGCTACGTGGTGTTGGGATTCTTTGGACTAATCCTCGCGCTGCTGGGGTTCCGCCTCTGGGCGCGGACGCCTTCCGGCAAGGAGACTGTCGACCGCACCGTGCTGAAGACTCCCATAGCGGGCGAGGTGTGGCTCAAGTTTCAAGTGGCGCAGTTTTCCCGGGTGATGGGCACTCTTCTCTTGGGCGGAATCCCGCTGATGGCGGCACTCGATACAGCGGCAGATTCTCTCGGCACGCAAGTTCTCAAGAAAGTGCTGGAACAGGCGGCCAAGCTGGTGCGCGAAGGGCAGGCCCTGTCGCAAGCTCTGCGAACCACCAAACTATTCCCCGCTCTTTCCATCGACATGATCGAAGTGGGCGAATCCACAGGCGCGCTCCCCGCGATGCTTTCGAGCGTGGCGGAGTTTTACGAAGATGACGTCTCCACCCGCGTGACCGCCGCTCTTAGCCTGATCGAGCCCGCCATCCTCATCGCCATGGGCTGCTTCGTCGGCTTCGTCCTGGTTTCCCTCTATTTGCCGATTTTCTCGCTCGCCGACTCGATGCGGTAGGGCTATTACTTTTCCGCGAGTTGGGGTATTCCGGTCAGAACAGCAGTAATGTATACTGCAAGTGAGGTTGGGGCCGAGTAAAATCGGCCCAAGATACGCCTACTTCCGTCTGAGACGAAGAGTAAGCGAAACCCTGATGGTCTTGATCAGGGTTGAGATGGTGATTACGAAGATCGTCATCGATCTCCTCCTTTCCGTCCGGATGGAATTTCCCCGGCCTGTTGACTGCAGGCCGGGATCGACTCCGGGACCCCAGTCGGTCCCTTGAAACGACTCCATTCCGTTCGAAACCCTCACGAAAATAGTGCGGCGGAGAGGAAGAAAATCGCAGGCAAGCGCCGAAATCTTGCGGGCGTCACTTATGTGAGCACCCGCTCCAGCGCCTCACAGAAGAAATACTCGCCCCACATGACGCTTTCATCCACGCCCAGGCTCTTGTGCACGTGGTACACCCCGCCCTTCAAGATGCCTTCCCACTTCGGATCGTTTTTGGCGAGATGCTTTTCACATAGCGACTTTAAAATCTTCACCGCAACCGACCAATAGAACTGCCCTTTGATCGAATCCGGCGCCAGCCGGCACAACCGGAGCAATCCGGCCGCGCAAATCGCAGCAGCGGAGGTGTCCACCAGCGAGCGGTTTTCGAGCGGAGCGTTGAAATCCCACGGAGGGATGCCGTCGGAGGGGCAGTGCGCAATATAAAAGTCGGCGCAACTCTGGGCGGTATCGAGGAAGCGGTGATCGTGGCTGTATTCGTAGGCTGTGGTGAAGCCGTACAAGGCCCAAGTCAGCCCTCGCGACCAGCATGAATCGGCGCGATAGCCTTGATAGGTGCCTTGCCGCAGGAACTCGCCCGTGTCCGTATCGAACACGCCTTCGTGCGCCGTGGATCCGTCTCCTCGCACCAGCACCCGCCGCGTGGTGAGCGAATGCCGCAGCGCGACGTCGAACAGGCGCCGGTCCGTACTTTCGCGGGCCGCGTAAAAGATGATCCCGACGTTCATCATGATGTCGATGGAAAGCGAGTTCTCTCCGATGAAGGACCGCAAGTACTGGCCCTTTTCGCGGAACCGCCGCGCCAGCGTCTGCCCCGCTTCCACCAGCACTTCGCGCAGCGCCGGATCGTGCGCCAGTCGGAGCCAGCGATAGTAGGTGGAGAAGAAGAGGAACCCGAGATCGTGAAGATCGCTGTCGGTCTTGCGCGGCTCGAGCGGTTTCGTGTAGCGAATGGCCTGTTCCAGCCAGAACTTTCCTTCCGGCGAGTCCTTGCCCGCGCGCTTGCAAAAAATCCACATCAGCCCGGGCAGGAAGCCGTCGCCCCAGTTCATCCACACCGGACTGTCGTGTTTCCAGCGTCCATTCTGTGTGTAAAGCGGGTACAGCGCCGGATGCGCCTCCACCAGCCGCCGCACCTGTTTCTGCGCGAACTGAAAGGCTTTTTGGAACGGCTCGTCGCGATCGCCCGTCCCGTTGTCACTTAACAGATGAATCATGGCTTGCCTGTGGCGCCTCGGTTCTCCAAAACATCAGCGTGCCGCGCATCACCCGGACGCGCCCGCTCTTGAGCGTCACTAATCCCTCATGCCGCAACAGCGGCGAACTCATAGTCCAAGAGCGGTTCGGCGCTACCGCATCGATTCCTACCAGCCGCTCCAACTCGAGCTCCAGCTTGGCATGAACCGAGCTTGATTCCACATCCGTGAAGATCAACCCCAACAGAGTGAAATTGTCGTGCCGCTCCAGCCGCGAAACGCGTCCTGAGGCTGCCGCGCCTTTGGTCAGCAGAAGATGTCCCTTGAATTTGAGATCGCTGCTCAACTGCGCCCGGACCGGATCGCCGATCGCGGCGGTCTGTGTGTCGATCGGATCCAGCAGGCTGAGCGCAAGTCCGAGATTGGCGGGCAGCTCCAGCTCCGCCTTTTGTGCCGGTTCGGCCGAGCCCGCCGGATCCGGTTCCTCGAACTTCAGCACCGATTCGCCCGTGAACTGATGACACCCCGCGAATTTCAGCCGGTTACGGCTCTCCTGGCCGTTCAGATCCACTAAGACGATCTCGCTAGACTCGGGCAGCAGGAAGTCGCCGTCGCCAATTTGCGCGAGCGCGTAATCCATGCGGTCGCTGATGGATTTCAGCTTGAGCTCCGGCGGGAGATCGTCGCCTGCGATTTCCAGCCGCATCAAGTCCAGTGAGCTTGGGTCCACGTAGAACGAGCCATGGTAGCCCACAATAGTTTGAAAATCGTCGATGCGGATCTGGTATCCGCTCACGGGCCGCGGCACGCGAAAATCGAAGCGCACCGCCGGCCGGCCATTGAGAGCCTGTTCTCCCCGAGCTTCAAACGCCGCCGCGCGACTCCCGAAGATCGCCCGCTCATGCAGCGCGAAATCTCCGGTGCCGAATGTGCCGGTAGGAACCATCGCGCGAAAGTCCTTATCTTCAAATTGCTTCGATCCCGGCCAGGCGAACATCTCCTTGCCGTCCACCAGCGCCACTTCCAGCCGCAGGACGTCCTCCAGCCGGTACTTGTGCGTGGACGCGTCGCGGCGTGAGCGCTCCACTGTCTCCAGGCAAGTGTAGTTCGGCTGGCGCGTGAGGGTCTCCATCATGTGCAGTTTGATCTTCGCAAGCAGCAACTCACCCTCGCTCAGCCCGGTGTCCTGAGCCCCCGCCACGCACGCCAGCGACAAAGCCGCAAGCCGCCACATCGCCATCATTATAGGAAGATTGGGCGCTGGTCTGTTAGCATCGAATCAATGCCAGCTAAAGTCACCATTCGCAACAACGGCCCGATTCGCATTGAAGGAGAATTCACCATCACGGATATGGAAGGAAACGCCTTCGGGTTGGCGGGACGCACGGCCATCGCCCTGTGCCGCTGCGGCCACTCCGAAAACAAGCCTTTCTGCGACGGCTCCCATGGCCGCCAGGGATTCGACTCCGTCTGCCCCGCCCGCGACTTGCCCCCGCCCGCACCGAAAGTCTAACCTGCTCTCGCAGAGAACGCAAAAGTTCGCAAAGAAGATCCTCTTTGCGGGCTTCGCGAGAGATCATTTCGCCGCGAGCGGATACTCCAGCGATTCCGCCAGCCACTCGCGATTCGCCTTCACATTCGCAGTGAGCCGCTGGCATAACTCTTCGCGCTGCTCGAAGAGCCGGTAACCCGCGCGCGGCCGCAAATATCCCCGCGCCTTCGGCTCGCGCGCGAACAATGCTTCTTCGCCGTCGCGAGCGGCTTCCCGTTCATACCGCTTCCGGTTGTCGAGCAGCGCCTTCACCAAGAAAGGGACTACGATCGAATAATCGCACTGCATGCTTTCGGTAGTCTGCCGGTAGCTGTCCTTATCCACCTTGCCCCACGTCACCGCCTCGGCCGGCAGACAGGAAGAAAGCGAGCCGTCCGTCACCGGAGAAGTGACGATTTGCACGTCGAAATGATAGCCGCGCACGTTCGCCAACCCCAGCACCTGCCCCAGCGCCGGCTCCGGCTGAAGATTGTAATTCTTGGGAACGCCGCCGCCCAAAATCAGCGTCGCCAGCGCGTTCGGAGGATTGTCGAACAGTCCCCACCGGTGATACGCGCAGGCTTCGTAAACTTCCGCATGCATGTCCAGCTCGAACCGGTACGATTCCATCAAACCCGCTTGCCGCATCGCCCACAGCTTCATCGAATTTAGAAAGATACTTCCGTCCGCGGGAGCGCCCACAAGTACCGGAACCGCCAGGCGATGGCAGGTGGAAAGCAGCCCTGCGCCGGCCCCGTTCGCGCGTTCCTGTTCGCCGTACAAGCCGCCCAACCGGTAGCGCATCTCCGTGCCGGTCATGGCGCGCTGGAACTCCGGACGCATCAGCGCCGCGCTCAGAAATTTGTCCTGATCCAGCAGCACATCTTCGTCGAAGGCCATGTCCGTGACGCGAATCGTCCGTTCGTCGCGCAGGACGCCATCGTCGCCCCAGATAGGGACTTCGAAAACCGGATCGCGATGCGCATTCAAGCTTCGATGGCCGTCGTGGTAGCAGACGGCGTCGGTGGTGCTGAGATACGCCACCCAGCCTGTCTCCAACAGCGGAATCAGCCACGCCTGGTGCTGCCCCGACACCGTCACCGGTCCGGAAATCGACAGCGTCAACGGGCAGCCGAGGCCAATGGCTTCATCGAGGATCGTGTAAATGCGGCGCAAAAACGCGCCTCCGAAGGCGGGAAACGAATGCCGGATCAGCTCATCCAGCGTCTCGCATTCATCCACTCGCCGCACCTGCACTGTCTTTTCAGAGTGAGAAGCGCGCATAGAATTTGATCGTAACAGCACCTTCACCATTCCCAATTAAACGCCCCGTTACAATGGTCGCTATGGAAAGACAAGGTGCAACAACACTGCGAGGCAATCCTATGACTGTTCTGGGACCGGAGCTAAAGGCCGGCGATCCCGCGCCCGATTTTCATGCCGTAGACGATTCATTGAAGCCGATGGACCTTGCGGCCACGGGCAAGGGGGTGCGTATCTTTAGCGTAGTGCCGTCCCTCGACACCCCGGTCTGCGATATGCAGACCAAGCGGTTCAATGAAGAAGCCGGCAAATTGCCGAACGTCAACATCTACACCATCAGCATGGATCTGCCGTTCGCGCAGAAACGCTGGTGCGGGGCTTTCGGCGTCGACCACGTCAAGATGGTTTCCGACCACCGCGACGGTTCTTTTGGACAGGCCTACGGAACGCTCATCAAAGATTTGCGAATCATGAGCCGCGCGATCTTCGTCGTCGATCCGAGCAACAAGATCCACTACACCGAATACGTCAAGGAAGTGGGCGACCATCCCAACTACGAAGCCGCGCTGTCGGCTGCCCGGAAACTCGCCGGGGACGCAGCGGGCGCTTAACCAGGCAAAGTGGGGCAGACCATCGGTTAATGTGGTCTGCCTCGCATCAGGCTCACAGCAAGCCTGGCGGCAACCCCATTCCACCCAGTAGGCTCGCTGTGGCGCGTTGCGATTCCTCGTCGACTTTTTTCGCCGCTTCATTGCAAGCCGCCATCACCAGATCTTGCAGCATCTCCACGTCGCCGGCGACCTCCGGGTCGATCTTCACGGCGGTGACGTTCTTGTGGCCGTCCATCTTTACCGACACCATCCCGCCGCCCGCCGAGGCTTCTACGCGAATCTGCGCGATCTCCTCCTGCATCTTCTGCTGCATCTTCTGGGCCTGCTGCATCATCGCCTGCATGTTTCCGGGCATTTTCATGCTTCGTTCTCCCTCAGGTCCCGGACTTTTCTTACTTGGCTTCCCGGGAACAACTCTTGAAATTTTTGCACTTCCGGGTGCGCGAGCGCTCGCGCCGTAATCTCGTCCTGCGGGGGCGGCGCGGCGGGAGCCGGCTGCGGCGCCACCTCCCCAACCTTCACTGTAATCTTCACCGCCCTACCCGCGGCTTGCTTCACCGCCGCTTCAAACTCCGGTCCCTTGAGATAAATCTGATACATCTTGGGAATCGTGAACACTACCTCGTTGGCGGACTCGGTTACCAGAGAATGCTCGATCGCATCTGCCAGATTCGCCCGCTTCGCTTCGATCAGCGTGTTGCGCAAGCGCGCGCGCAAATCGCCCGCTGCCCCAGTCGGCGCGCCCGCCTGAGGCGCCGGTTTTACGCCGCCAGCCGCCCGCGCGACCGGCGTCTGGCGCTCTCCCCCGCCGCCGGAGTCCAGCGACGCCAATGCTTCCTCCACCGCTTGCAAGCGCCCCGCGTGCACGAGCCGCAGCAAACCCATCTCCAGGTGCAGTCTCGGTTGCAGCGAGCTTTGCAGATCCTTGAACAGATCCAGGCTGAGCTTCAAATATCGCGTCAGATCCTCTTCGGAAAACTGAGCTGCCGTTGCGAGCATTCGCTCCTGCTCCGCCTGCGACGCCGCCACCAGCCGCGTCGCCGCTCCTTCGATTTTCAGCACTAGAAGGTTACGAAAGTACCGCGCCAGCTCCCTGGCGAAGTGTTGCAGACTGCGCCCGTTGGCCTCCAATTCGGCGACAATCTCCAGCATCTTGCGCGTATCGCCCGCGGCCAGCGCCTGAGCCACCCGCTCCAGCGATTCCGCCGCGAACATCCCTAACAGCGCCCGCACTTCGGCGGCGTTCAGTTTCGTCCCGCAGCATGCGATCGCCTGGTCCAGCCCGGAAAGCGAGTCCCGGACGCTTCCTTCGCCTGCCTGCGCCAGAACGCTCAGCGTTTCTTTATCGGCCTCGATTCCTTCCAGCCGCGCGATCTCCTCCATCCGCCCCACCAGCTCGTTGAAATCCACCGAGCGGAAGTTGAACTGCTGGCATCGCGAAGCGATCGTCACAGGAATTTTGTGGGCTTCCGTGGTGCACAGTAGAAACACCACCCACTCGGGCGGCTCCTCCAACGTCTTCAGCAGCGCGTTGAACGCCTCGGACGTGATCTGATGCGCTTCGTCGATGATGAAAATCTTG
>DASQJB010000507.1:0-4352 GCA_035631295.1 Bryobacteraceae bacterium
GGTCCAGGGCTTGGTGTAAGCCTTCGGGTCGTCGACCGTGACTTCAATCTCCAGGGCGCCAAAGTTTGGACGGCGGATGCGTTCGACGACGCGGGCGGCATCGGTCAATGGGTTTCCCGTGATGTCGAGCCAGTTGTCATCCCGAAAGCCGCGCGACTCTACAACCAAGGCGTCGCCTTGCCAGCGGGCGACGGAGTATCCGCTCCAGGCGGGAACCATATCCTCCGGAAAGCCGCGGCCGTCGAAAAAGATTTGCCGGTAGCTGGCGTTAAATTCATCCAGCACTACGAGCATCCCGGGGGTTTGGATGATCTTTTGATTCTCGGGAAAGGCCCATGCTCGGGGAAAATTCGGTGGCATGCAATGAACATGGGGATCGTTCACGCCCAACTCGGCCTGACGCTTCTTCACCAGGCCTGCCGCCCAGGGTTGAGAGGGCAGGCCTTCCTTGAGACCGGCCGCGATGTTGATCACCTGCGGCGTGAGAGGCAACTCGCTACATTGAACGCCGCGCTCCTTTACATTGCAGGGAATTTCGTCGTGCGCGATCCACATGCCGGAGAAATCGGGCTTGCCGTCGGCGGTTTTGGGAGCAGGCGCGGTTAGGTTCTGCGATCCATCTGCGTTGCGCGGCACGCCGGGAGTAGGGAGATGGAGCCATTGGGCCGCCAGCGGCGCCGACAGAAAGAGCGCAACCTTGCAAATCCGCATGGGTCCCACTATAGAGGCTTGTGGCGCAGAGAACAACTCTGCGGACTATCCGCCGGAGAGGATCTCCAGGCAGGCCAGGTGTTGAGACTGGGGCTCCAGCAGATTCCGTACGCGCTGGTCAAACGTCGCGAGGCGTCCCTGGCGGCGAATTGCCAGGTCTAGGAGCAGGGCATCAGTCAACTGATTATGCCCGACAATGCGCTTACCGATTTCGGGGATGATGTCGGTGACGGAATAGTCGAGAGGCCAAAACTCATGGTCGGCGGCGGCCATGTTTTCCGCCAAAAGCTCTCGCGCATCAGCCATAGAGATCGTTGGGTCCACGACTGCTGGTTGCGTGACGAGACGGAGGAAAGCAAGCTGGGTCAGCGGACATGTGGCCCATCCTCGCACCCGATTTCTGGCGAACCACGCGTCGGCGACATCATGATGGACATGGTCTTCCGAGGCAAGAGCGATGAGGACGTTTACATCGGGAAGCGAGACGGCCATCTATCTTCGAGTGATAAAGTGAGCGGCAATCTCCGCATCTTCGGCGTCCATCGCCGCTTGGATTTCCGCTGGTCCGAACGGTCGCCCGCTCCTGGAACCAAACGTGATAAATCCGCTTTTGGATACGCCACGGCGGCGAACCTGCGTCCCCCGGCGCGCCAATTCTGACAAGGCCTTACCGACAGAGATCCGCTGGGCATCCGCCAGTGCTTGAGCTAGCTGGAATACATCTTCATCGATATTTAGCGTCGTCCGCATCTCAATCATCATGATGTCATAAGCCTGAATTGATGTCAAGGCAGCGCTGGTAGCGACGCTTCTAAAGCCTCTATGCGGGTGACCGGGAGCTTGCAGGCGTAATTTTCGCAGACGTAGGCGGTGGGGCGGCCTTCAATAGCAGGCATGGCGACAGGCGAGTATTCGCCGCGCATCACGATGGCGTTGGGTAGGAAGCGCTCGCGAATCGCCTTGAGCATGGCGAACATTTCGGGATCCGCAGAAGGTCCGGCCAGCACGATTTCCATGGGTTTGGCGGAGGCGAACAGGCTCGCGGCGAGCAACTGTGGAGCGGCGGTGGGAGCAGCCGCGAGCCTCCTTCCAAAGGCTTTGAGCGCCCGCTCTGCGCTTGCTCTGAAATCGTCGCGGCCGGTGAAGCGGGCCAGGCGAAGCAGAGCGAGAGTCATGGCCGAGTTGCCCGAGGGCTCGGCTCCGTCGTAATCGTCCTTGAGGCGCAGCACCAACTCGGGTCTTGCCGCGGTGGAGAAGAATCCGCCTTCGCCGGGGTCCTCGAATAACTCGATGGCGCGCTCCGCCAGCCGAACCGCCCATGCGAGGTGGGCGGCCTCAAAGCTGGTTTCATACATATCCAGCAGCCCTAGAGCGAGGAATGCGTAATCGTCCAGAAAACCTTCGATCGCCGCTTCGCCTTGCCGGTAACGCCGGAGCAACGTCGAATCCGATTCGCGCCACAGGGCGCTACGAAGAAAATCGATGGCGCGGCGCGCTGCCTGCTCATACCTGGGCTCGCCCAGGACTTGCGCGCCCTTGGCGAAGGCGGAGATCATGAGTCCGTTCCATGCCGTCAGGATTTTGTCGTCCAAGTGGGGGCGTGGACGAGTGGAGCGAATGCGCAGCAGTTTGTCGCGCGCCGCCGCTAGCGCCGCCTGTTCTTCAGGCTGGGGCTCTCCGGCTCGATACAAGATGTTGCAGTCGTCGAACTCGCCGTGGGGATCGTCGCGGACGTTGCCGCGCTCTTCGACGCCGTAGAGGCGCGAAAAAATCGCCGCATCCTCCCGACCGAGCGCGCGGACCAGTTCGTCATGGCTCCAGACATAGAACGCGCCTTCGCGCTTGTCGTTGGGGCGCGAGGGATCGACGGCGCTATCGGCGTCCTCGGCCGAATAGAATCCGCCGTCGGGATGGGCCAAGTCGCGCAGTAAGTATTCAAAAATGGTTCGCGCGGTCTCCGCGTATTGTGGTTCGCGCGTGACCTGGAAGGCTTCCAGATAAGATACCGCGAGCTGCGCCTGGTCATAGAGCATCTTCTCGAAGTGAGGAACGAACCACCGCTCGTCCACGGAATAGCGGTGAAATCCGCCGCCGAGCTGATCGTTCATGCCGCCTTTGGCCATCTCGCGTAAAGTCAGCAGAACCATGTCCAGGGCTTCGCCGGTCCCGGTTTCGGCGTAATAACGCAGCAGAAAATTGTACACGCTGGGCCGCGGGAACTTGGGCGCGGCGCCAAAGCCGCCCAGGTGCGAATCGAAGGATCTGCGGAACGCGTAGAACGCCGAATCGAGTACATCGCGGCCGGCGGCATAACCGGCGCCCGCGGAGAGGGCCGAATATTCGCGCAACTGCTCGATCACTTGCGCTCCCGATTGTTCTATGCGAGCGCGGTCCATGCGCCAGGCTCGGGCCAGGTTTTCGAGAATCGCGGCGAAGCCAGGGCGGCCATAGCGGCTGTCGGGCGGGAAATAGGTTCCGCCGAAGAAGGGTTTCCGGTCCGGAGTCAGGAACACCGACATGGGCCATCCGCCGCCTCCGGTGGACGCCTGGACGAAGAGCATGTAGATGCGGTCCACGTCCGGCCGCTCTTCACGATCCACTTTGATGGAGACGAAGCTTTGGTTGAGCAGGCGCGCGATTTCCTCGTTTTCGAACGATTCCCGCTCCATGACGTGGCACCAGTGGCAGGTGGAATAGCCGATGGAAAGGAAAACCGGCTTATCTTCGCGGGTGGCCTTCTCAAATGCCTCGTCGCCCCAGGCATACCAATCGACGGGGTTGTGGGCGTGCTGCAACAGGTAGGGGCTTTTTTCAGTGGCCAGGCGGTTGGGCACGATTCATGTTAGCAGCGGAACTTTTATCTGAAGTGCGCCGCGTTCGGAGATAGATCTCGCAAAGCCGCAAAGCTCGCCAAGGGGCTATCTTTGCCGGCTTTGCGCCTTTGGGAGAGAGTTTGCAAACCGACCTTACTCCACCGCCTCTTGCGCTTGCTTGCCGGCCATCAACTGCTGCAAGACTTGTTGGGCGGCTTTCTGCCCGGCGCTTTTTTTCGAGTAACCGCTCGCCTGGCTCGCCCACTCCTTGCCCAAGCGTACTTCCACGGTGAAGACCTTCAGATGTTCGGGGCCGGATTCGGACACCACGGAGTAACGCGGGGCGGGGAGCTTAAGCGCCTGCGCCATCTCTTGAAGGGCGCTTTTGAAATCCGTGACTGCCGCTTCCTGGTCTGAACCGGTGGAGAGCCAGCCTCCGATTACGTGAGCCTCAATGAACTTCTGCACCGCCACCAGCCCGCCGTCCAAGTAAAGAGCCGCGATAAGCGCTTCCACGGCGTCGGAAAGCAGAGCCCGCTTGGCGCGTCCTCCGCTCAACTCCTCGCCGCGCCCCAAAAATAAAAACTTTCCCAACCCCAATTCCTGCGCCACCTCGTACAGGCGGGTCGCGCTCACGAGATGAGCTTTGAGTTTGGAAAGGCGGCCCTCCGGGAAATCGGGAAAACGCCGCACAAGGCAATCGCTGACGACAAACCCGAGAACGGCGTCGCCCAAAAACTCAAGCTGCTCGTTGTCTTGGGGAATGAGCCGGCCGTTCCGTTCCGCCGCCAGCTCGTCGCCGGCGAGGACGAACGAGCGCTCGTGCGA
>DASQJB010000508.1:0-17635 GCA_035631295.1 Bryobacteraceae bacterium
TCGGGCCGTTCCCAACCTCTTCCCTAAGACAAGGCAAAGGGGGCTTCCGGAAAACCCCCTGCTGCCCTCTCCCGCCTCCTCTTGCCCTTTCTTCCAAACTTCCCCACACCCGTTTTCACCATGAGACAATGTATTTGTTCCCTTAACTTCGTGTCTCACTTTTGGGGTTCACTCCAATACTCTCAACCCAGCCCCACAAACTGTTACCCATGTCGTCGAGCTAAAGTGTTTCCTATGTCCCCGGCCGGACAAGGAACCGTTCGATGGAACGCATTTGCTAACGGCAGATTATGCCCGGTCCAGTCGCCGGGGCCAACGCCGCTTTGGCTCAACACGTCTATACTACTGATGTAGGGATTCCGAAACGGATTCCTGTCTGGCGCGTCTCAAGCATCATTACGGAGGTGCGGCGTGACATTTTGGCGTCGTCTTCTGATAACCGCTGCGGCCATAGGCTCCGCGGCGTTTGCCTTCCGCGCGGGCGCGCAAGGACGCTTCGAAAAGAAACTCGCTCCCGACCAGCAGATTCTCCAAGCGCTCAATCGTCTGACGTTCGGTCCTCGTCCCGGCGATATCGAGGAAGTCCGGCGCATGGGCGTGCAGAAGTGGATCGAGCTGCAATTGCATCCCGAGCGGATCGCGGAAAATGCGGCGCTGGACGCCAAGCTGAAGCCTCTGGAGACGCTGCGGATGACGCCCGAGGAGATCATCCAGCAGACCCCCAGCCCTTTCGCGATGGCCGCTCAGAATCGGATTACGCCGTTGCTGGAACTCGTGGGTCCTCAGCAAATGCAGAAAATCCAGAACGGCGCGGCTGAGGAACGCAGGGCCGCCTTAATGGCACTCGATCCGGAAAAGCGCGCGAAGGTGCTTACCCAGGTCAGTCCGGCGCTCGTGGAGGCTTTCCCGGATCTCAAGAAAGAGATGGAAGAGGCGCGGAAGGCGGATCAGCAGGAGCGCCAGAAGGAACAGCGCCGGTTGAATCCGCAGCTTCCCGATCTGCTGAATCCGGATCAGATGGCCATCGCGCAGCGCGGCAATCCGGAGCAGCTCGCCGAGCTGTTCAGCGGTCTCGATGCCTCGAAGCGCGAGCAGGTGGCTGGCGCTATGGCTCCGCAGAGGCTGGCGGGGTTTCCCGATGTGCGACGGCTAGGGATGCGCCGCAGGCAGCCGCAACAGATCGTCACGGGGGATCTGCGCGAAGGCAAGGTTTATCGCGCACTGTATTCGAACCGGCAGCTCGAGGAAGTGCTGGTGGATTTCTGGTTCAACCACTTCAACGTGTATGAAGGGAAGAACATAACCAACGGAGGGCTGAACGGCCCCGCCGCCTACCACGCGATGTTGGTGAGCATTGAGCGAGACGCGATCCGCCCGCATGTGTTCGGATCGTTCAAGGATTTGCTGTTGGCAGTGGCGCGCCACCCCGCCATGCTCTACTACCTGGACAATTGGGAATCGATGTCGCCGGACGGGCTCGATCAGATGCAGGTGGGGCCGTTCGCCCAGGCTCCTCCGCCGCCCGGCTTCCCGGTTCAACCCAACCGGCAAGCCCACGGGCTGAACGAAAACTACGGGCGCGAGCTGATGGAACTCCACACCCTCGGCGTGGGTGGCGGCTACACCCAGCAGGACGTGATCGCGGTGGCGCGGTGCTTCACCGGCTGGACCATCAAGCGTCCGTTCACCAATCCCGAGTTTACGTTCGCCGGCTTCATGCACGATAGCAAAGAGAAGGTCGTGCTCGGGCACAAGATCCCGGCGGGCGGCGGCGAGCAGGATGGCTTGCAAGTGATCGACATCCTGGCGCATCATCCTTCCACCGCGAAATTCATTTCCAAGGAATTGGCGCAGCGCTTCGTGGCAGACGACCCGCCGCCCTCGCTGGTTGCAAAGATGGCGCAGACGTTCACGAAGACCGGCGGCGATCTGCGCGCGGTGATGGAGACCATGTTTTCCTCCACCGAATTCTTCTCCGAGGGAGCATGGCTTGCGAAAGTAAAATCGCCGCTCGAAATGGTGGCGAGCTCGGTGCGCGCCACAGGCGGCGACGCTATCGACACCATGACGCTGGCGCAAAGAGTCTCCGATATTGGTGAGCCGCTCTACAGCAAAGTGGAGCCGAACGGTTATCCAAACATCGGCGACGGCTGGCTGAACACGGCAGGCCTGTTGGGCCGGATGAATTTCGCCACGGCGCTGGTTTCCGGCCAGATTCCCGGAGCCAAGCTCGACGGCTCGCGTTGGGACGGCAAGGCCCCTTCGGCCATCGCGCGGGAAGTGCTGGGCCGCGAACCCTCGCCCGAAACCCAGGCGGCGATCGAAAAGGGCCTGGAAGGCAAAGAGGCCACGCCCAAGCTGTTGCTGAGCTTGATCCTCAGCTCGCCAGATTTTCAAAGGAGGTAATTCCATGTTGACCCGGCGTCTGTTTTTGCACGGTTCCGCGATTGCAATGGCTGGCGTGGGCTCGGCGCCGCGATGGCTGGCACGGGCGGCCTCCACCGGCGAAGGCAAGCGTAAAATCCTCGTGGCCATTTTCCAGCGCGGCGCCTGCGATGGACTCAACGTGGTGGTCCCTTTCGCCGAGAAGCGCTATTACGAATTGCGGCCTACCATCGGCATTCCCGCGCCGGCCGGCGGCGGGGCCTCCTCCATTACCGGCGGAGGCATTGCCGCGGGACGTGTGGGCGCAGCCGTGGCGGCTCCCAACATCGTAATCGGCCCCAACGGGCAGAGCGCCATCGATCTCGACGGGCGCTTTGGACTGAACCCCGCGTTGCAGCCGCTCAAGAGTCTCTGGGACAAACAGCAGCTTGCCATCGTCGAGGCGGTTGGCTCGCCCGATCCGAGCCGCTCGCATTTCGACGCGCAGGATTACATGGAATCGGGCACGCCGGGAAAACCGTCGAGCGGTGGGTGGTTAAACCGCGCGCTGCCGTCTGCCGGTTCGGGCGCTTCCCCCCTGCGGGCAGTGTCCGTGGGTTCGCAGTTGCCGCGAACTCTTCGCGGTGAACACTCGGCCATCGCGCTAAACGACTCGCGGCAATTCCAAACGGGCAACGACGACGCGGCCGCGATTATCGAGAGTATGTACGCCACCACGCTCGACGCAAAACTGGGGCGCACGGGAAAAGACGCGTTTGCCGCAATGAAAACGCTCCAGGCCATCAACCAGCAGCCGTACAACCCGTCCAACAACGCCCAGTATGGGCCGGCCGGCGAACTGGGCCGCGGCTTGCAGCAGATCGCCCGGCTGATCAAGGCCGATGTCGGCGTGGAGGCTGCCTTCGCGGAGGTCGGCGGCTGGGATCATCACGGCAATGAGAATCCTCAGCTATCGAACTTGCTGCGGCAGTTCGGCTCGGCTCTTGCCGCGTTCTCCACCGATATGGGAGACCGGATGGAAGACATCGTCCTGGTGACGATGTCGGAGTTCGGGCGCACGGCGCAGGAGAACGGCAACGCCGGCACGGATCACGGACACGGCGACGTCATGATGGTGCTCGGCGGGCCGGTACGCGGAGGCAAGGTTTACGGAAAATGGCCGGGCCTGGAGAAAGAACAGCTCTACGAAAGCCGCGATCTGGCTGTAACCACCGACTTCCGCACCGTGCTGGGCGAGCTGGTCGGCGGGCATCTAGGGCAGACGAATCTCTCTCAAGTCTTTCCGGGCTTCGAAATGGGCGAGCGGCTCGGGCTGCTAAAAACATAAAAGACCTTTTTTGTCGCGTACGGTTCCGCCGGGGCTATAATTGAAGTCTCCCCCGGGGAGGACTTCTCATGGACGAAAAAGAACGCGCCCGCGCGCTCGGCGCCACGCTGAGCCAACTCGAAAAGCAGTTCGGCAAGGGATCCGTGATCCGGTTGGGATCACAAGCCGTGGCGCAGGTTCCCGCCGTTTCCACCGGATCGATTTCCGTGGATTGCGCGCTCGGCATCGGCGGATTCCCTCGCGGCCGCATCTCGGAAATCTTCGGGCCTGAATCTTCCGGCAAAACCACCATCGCGCTGCAGGTCGTTGCGGAGGCGCAAAAGCAGGGCGGCATGGGCGCTTACATCGACGTCGAGCATGCCCTGGATCCAGTTTATGCCGGCAAACTCGGCGTGGACGTCGACAATCTTCTGGTGTCGCAGCCGGACTACGGCGAGCAGGCGCTGGAGATCACGAACGCGCTGATCACTTCCGGTTCCATCGACGTGCTGGTGGTGGATTCGGTCGCTGCGCTGGTCCCGAAGGCGGAGCTGGACGGGGAAATGGGCGATAGCTTCATGGGCGTGCATGCGCGGCTGATGTCCCAAGCCATGCGCAAGCTCACGGGCATCGTCTCGAAATCGAGCACTTGCCTCATCTTCATCAATCAGATCCGCGAGAAGATCGGCGTCATGTTCGGCAATCCGGAGACTACCACGGGCGGCCGTGCGCTGAAGTTTTACGCCAGCGTGCGCGCCGATATCCGCCGGATCTCCGCGATCAAAGAGGGTGAAACCGTCACAGGCAACCGCACCAAGATCAAGATCGTGAAGAATAAGCTCGCGCCGCCGTTCCGGGAAGCCGAGTTCGACATCATATACGGCGAAGGCATCTCCAAGGAAGGCGATCTGATCGACCTGGGAGCCGCGCAGAACGTGATTGAAAAAAGCGGCGCCTGGTACAGCTACAAGGGCGAGCGGATCGGACAAGGCCGCGAGAACGTCAAGCAGTTCCTGAAGGACAATCCCGACGTGCGCAAGAAGATCGATCTCGATCTGCGGAAAACGCTGGGGATGATTCGCGCAGAAGCCGCCGCGGCGCCGGCTCCCCAGACCGGCCCACAACCAGTGGCGGCAAGCCGCGCGCGGGGCTAAGGCGCCGAAAAGGCGATTCGTCTCGCAAAGGCGCAAAGCTCGCAAAGGTTTCTTTGCGCCCTTAGCGTGCTCTGCGAGAGGATTTATCCGGCGGCGTTACGATAAGAGCAGTCACCTTTTATGCGCTTCGGCCGCTGGCTCATTTTGGCTGCCATATTTCTCATCGTGGCCTTCGTCGGCGATACCTACATCAAGCGCAAAGCGAGGCAGGCGAAGGAGGCGCCCGCGCCGCCTCCGGCGCTCGAATTAGGCCTGGACGGACGCGGCGAAAAGGGCTGCTGGACGCAGAACGACGGCGACCGGCCGCGCGTCGAGGTGTGTTGGGAGAAGTACCGTCAGATCACCGAACCGTCCACGATGGAATTGGACGGCGTGGTCCTGAAACTGTATCAGAAGAGCGCTTCGCAGTTCGATCTGGTGCAGAGCGCAGCCGCGCAATTCGACATCAACGGCAAATCGCTTTATTCCGACGGCGAGACGGACATCACTTTGGGGCTCAAAGACGATAGTCCTCCGCAAGGACGCGTCGTCAAGATTCATTCCTCCGGCGTGCATTTCGCGAGCGATACAGGCCGCGTGACAACGGATCGGCACGCCACGTTCGAGCTGGACGTCGGCAATGGATCTGCAACCGGCGCCGAGTACGATCCCAATACGCGCGAGTTGCATCTGCGCAGCCAGGTGGCGCTCGATTGGCGCGGCAAGAATCCGGACGCCAAGCCCATGCACATGGAAGCCGGCGAGGCCATTTATCAGGAGCGCGAAGCCAAAGTCACTTTGTTTCCTTGGTCGAAACTCACGCGCGAGAGTTTGCGTCTGGATGCAGGGATGTCGGTGGTGGTCCTGAACAAAGGCGAGATCGAGCATGCCGACGCAAAGCAAGCCCGCGGGGTTCAGGACGATCCGGGCCGCCGTGTAGAGTTCGGAGCGGATTTGCTCGGCCTGCATTTCGCCGACGCCGGTTTAATCAGGCACATCGACGGCGAAGAGCACGCGCGCCTGGTTTCGTCGTCGGATTCCGGCAAGACGACCGTCACCGGCCATCACTTGGAAATGGATTTCAACATCGCGAATAAAGAGAGCGTTCTCGATAGAGCGCTGGCGTCCGGCGGCAGCGTGGCGGAATCCATTCCGGTCGCGCCGCCGGGCGGCGCACAGGCGGAAACGCGCGTGCTCCGCAGCGAGACGATTCGCCTCAAAATGCGGCAAGGCGGCAAGGAAATCGAGGGCGCGGAGACCGACGGCGCGGCCTCGCTGGATTTTCTTCCCAACCGCCCCGAACAACCCAAGCGCACGCTGAAAGGCGATCGGATCTGGATCGCCTATGGCGCCGAAAACCGGATTCAATCCTTCCGCTCTGTGAATGTCTCCACGCGTACGGATAAGCCGACGCCGGCCGGAAAAATGCCCCCCGCGCCCGCCTTCACGCAGAGCAAAGAGATTTTGGCGACGTTTGATCCGGCCACCGGCGAGTTGGCGCGAGTGGACCAGAAAACCGATTTCCGTTATCAGGAAGGCGACAGCCAGGCCCGCGCAGATCGCGCGATTCTGGAGCAGCAGAAAGATTTGATGACGCTGGAAGGCTCGGCGCGCGCTTGGGATTCGACCGGCTCAGCCTCCGCGGACCGAATCGTGATGAATCAAAAGACCGGGGATTACACTGCCGAGGGCCACGTCGCTTCCACTCGGCAGCCTGACAAAGACGGCAAATCGTCCGCCATGCTTTCCACCGACGATGTCATGCAGGCTCGCGCCCAGCGCATGGTCTCTACTGATCGCAACAAAAAGATTCATTACGAAGGGCGTCCAGAGGAGCAGGCCGTGGCTTGGCAGGGCGCCAATCGCATCCAGGCGGACAAGCTGGATATCGACCGCGAGCGCCAGAACATGGAAGCTCACGGGAAGGTGGTCAGCCAGTTCGTCGATAAAGACAAGGACAAAGGTACGGAGGGCGGCAGCCAGCCGCCGCCCGCGGCTCCGGTATTTACGGTGGTGCGCGCCTCCGACATGACATACAGCGACGATACGCGGCTCGCGGTGTATCAAGGCGGAGCCACGCTGACGCGGCCGGGGCTAACCGTAGCCGGACGCGAGATCCGCGCGTATTTGAACGATCGCGACGCCGATTCCTCGCTGGACAAGGCCTTCGCGCAAGGCGCCGTGAAGATCGACAGCAATGTGAGCAAGCCTGGAGCCCAGGTCAGGACGCGTACGGGAACCAGCGAACACGCTGAATATTACGCCGGCGAAGGTAAAGTGATTCTGCAAGGCGGCCAGCCGATGGTGATAGATAACGTGAGAGGAAAAACCGTCGGCAAACAATTGACCTGGTGGGCCAACGATGATAGGCTGCTGGTTGACGGGGAGCCGGACAAGCCTGCCCAAAGTAACGTCAAAAAAAAGAAGAAGTAACAAAACGAATCTCAACTACATCGCTTAGAATCGTGCACATCCTTCAAACCGAAGAAATCACCAAGACTTATCGCGGCCGCAAAGTGGTGGATAGCGTGTCCGTGTGGGTGGAGGAGGGCGAAGTCGTGGGACTGCTGGGGCCGAACGGCGCCGGCAAGACCACTTCGTTTTACATGATCGTCGGGCTGATCTCGCCGGACTCGGGCAAAGTGAGGCTCGACAGCCGGGACATTACTCCCTTGGCGATGTATCAGAGGGCGCGGCTGGGTGTGAGTTACCTGCCGCAGGAAGCTTCGGTCTTCCGCAAGCTAACGGTTGAGGACAACCTGATGGCGATCCTCCAAACGCTCCGGCTGAGCCGGCGCGAGCGGCGCGAGCGAATGGACCGGTTGATCTCACAAATGGGATTGGTACAGGTGCGGCACAGCAAAGGCTACGTGCTTTCGGGCGGCGAACGGCGGCGCGTGGAGATCGCCCGCAGCCTTGTGATCGATCCGAGCTTCCTGCTGCTGGACGAGCCTTTTTCCGGCATCGATCCGATTCAAGTGCTGGAGCTGCAGAGGATCATCAACGACCTGAAACGATCCGGCATCGGGATTCTGGTGACGGACCACAACGTGCGTGAAACGCTGGCGGTGACCGACCGCGCCTACATCATTAATGAGGGCAAGATTTTCCGCTCTGGCTCGCCGGATGCGCTGGGCGCCGATCCGGAAGTCCGGCGGGTGTACCTGGGCGAGAATTTCAACCTCGAATGGCAGAGCGGAAGGTGGCAAGTTCCGGCTGCGGAGGGCAGATAGCCCGCCAGACCAGATCGGAGACCAATATGGCGCGGAGGCGATTTTGAGAGACGAGTATTCTCGTTCATCGAAGCAGAGATAAGGGCGAATCGCCTCCTTTTTAGGCCTGAGTGTTGCGCCATTTTTCGTCAGAAGCCCTACTATTCTCGGGACCGCCGATCGCACATCGCCTTTGATGTGGCCATCGAGGTGACGTTGCCAGGCGGGGATGCGCCCTCGATGCTGTGCCTAATTGAGTGCAAAGACTACAGCCGTCCCGTTCCAGTTGACGACGTCGAAGAGTTTTTCGCGAAGGTGCGGCAGGTGGCACCTGCGAAAGCGAAGGCGATTGTCGTTAGCAGCAATTCTTTCCAATCTGGCGCGCTCGAGGTTCGCGTGTTCTAAGGGCATCGGCCTGCTTCGGATGTTCCCAGAATCGGAGTTCAAGTGGGTGCTGCATCGTTCTCTATCGAGCGTGCGCATGTCCGGAGTACTTTCGCGGGACAGCGAAATCTGTAGCGGCCTCACGCAGGAGAACAACCGCAGCAGTCGATTTGACTGCTTTGCAACGTCGGAGAGGTGTTTACGTATTCCCTATATGACTTCTTCTTGGCGTTGGTGTCGGACGCCTTCGGTGCGTCACTCCATGCAATTGCTTCCGAGCACAGTGACGCTGATCTAGTGCCTTTTATAAGTCCCGACGAGATTGAACGGCGGTGCCA
The DNA here is from genome assembly GCA_035631295.1 of Bryobacteraceae bacterium. Taxonomy (GTDB): domain Bacteria; phylum Acidobacteriota; class Terriglobia; order Bryobacterales; family Bryobacteraceae; genus Palsa-187. Next base: position 8,759 of record DASQJB010000508.1, read on the forward strand.
AGCGGTTCACTCCGCCATTGGGCACCAGAGCGGAGCCGTTTCGCTGGGAGCTGTCTGCGAATGGCAACGCCTCGTAAGTGGCCTCACCGTCATTTCAGGTACCGCGGTTTGCGGCAGAGAGGCCGAAAGAGGAATTCTCGGACGGATCGAATTCAACCCTCCATCAATCGTTGTCTTTTCCCACCCAATGGGATTACGGCGGGAGCGCTTCACCCTTGGGCACGAACCGGGTCATCTAATATTTGGCCACGGCGAATACTTGCGGGCGGAGAGCGTCGATGCGCAGGATATTGAAGACAGCGAACGCCCAGACTTGGGGGAAGACGGAATTCGACGCCTTGAGGGCAGGCAAACCGCTTCGCGTCATGTCTGCTCCTACCGCGCGACGCGTTCGTCGAAAGTGCAAACACGAAAGCGCGGGAGATGGGTTGTGGGACAAAGGGTTCGGTCTAGTCTTCCTGGATCACCAGCCGGTAAATGTCCGTAGCTTTAATGAGTTGACCTTCGCTCTAGCTGCCGCATACGAAGTGTCTCGAAGCGCGGTCAGTATCCGGCTCAGGGGCCTTGGCCTGATGTGCGACCGCAGACTCAAGTGAGGCAGGGGCAGGATCGAGGTCCGGCATTAACAGCCTAGCCGATCGCACGTGCGCACCATGACTAGCGATGCAGCTAGCCAGCCTTGGCGATCGCTCGCCTCAATTCTCGCAATCGACTCTCTCGATCCAGAACGCGTTCGAAGCGGCGCATCACTTCCGCTCGCGCACGGTCGAGTAATTCATAGTCCAACGCATTCAGTTCGAGCAGTCGCTCGTACACCGCCGGGCTGCAAATCTCCTTGGCGGGAGCGCGGCGAACCTGCGTCACATTCGCCGGCGGCTGCGCGCAATTTAGCGTCGGGTAGACGGGCTTCAGCGCGTATTCAGCGGCGACCAAGCTCTCCTGGAAACAGTCGACGACCCCGGGAAAAGACGCCGCTAGGATTCGTCGCGTGGCGCGGTCTAAATCCTCCTTGCCTGGCGGGTGATCCCATTCTCCATTCGCAACCAGATTCACCTGCACGTCGTTGATGTAAAAGGGCGCGCGATCCACCAGTTCCGCGAAAAACTCACCCGGCTCAGTTCGGTTCGCCAGATCGCTGAGAGCGTATCCGGGGAAGGGTTTCTCGCGGAAGTAGTTGTACATCGACTGAACGCGCTCGATAGGATCTCGCAAGATGCAGATATCGAAAAATAGAAACCCCTTCACTTGGGGAATCGGATAGTGGATGTGGTGGCTCGAAACCGCCTGGATGAGCGGATTCCGCTCTAGGAAGTCCAGGAGTTCGCCGTTGGAAATCGGTTGATCGGGATCCGGGTTGTCCAGGCGGGCGAAATGGCCGAAGCTCTGAGCCAGGATCTCCTCGATCGTCGTCCCTGCGTTCTTGAAGAAGTGATAGTGGAGAAGGACGAACCGCATGAGAACCACAGGCTAAAGCCTGTGCCACATTAGTTTTTGACGATCCAGCCGTCGGCGATTTGGATGACGCGATCGCTGTAAGCGGCGTTGCTTTCCGAGTGGGTCACCTGAATAATCGTGATTCCGGACTGGTTCAGCCGCTTGAATAACTCCATGATTTCTTTAGCTTGGCTGGAATGCAGGTTGCCTGTCGGCTCGTCCGCCAGGATCACTTTCGGATTTGCAACGATCGCCCGAGCGACCGCCACGAGCTGCTGCTGGCCTCCCGAAAGCTGGTTGGGAAACAGATCCTTTTTTCCCACGATCTGAAACCGGTCCAGAACATCGCACACGATCGAGTCCCGTTCCGATTTGCGGACGTTCCGATAGGAAAGCGGAATCTCCAGGTTTTCGTAAACGGTCAGCGAATCGAGCAAATGATAGCTCTGGAACACGAAGCCGAAATGCTTCTTGTAGATTTCGTCGCGATCCTTTTTCTTCAACCGATGGATGGGAAAGTCCTGAAAATGATATTCGCCGGTCCAAGCGGAGTCGTGCATGCCTATGACATGCAGCAGAGTCGATTTCCCGGCGCCCGACGGCCCCATGATGGAGACGAATTCGCCCTCTTTCACCTCGAAGTTTACGCGGCGGAGCACAAATGTTTTGGTAGGGCCATGCTCGAAGTATTTCTCGACGTTCTCAAGACGGATCATAAAAGGTTATACGGCGGAATTCGGCTACAGTTTCTCCCGGAGCAGCTTATTGACGGCCGCCGGATCCGCCTGGCCCCGCGTGGCCTTCATCACCTGGCCGACGAAGAACGCCAGCACGGTGGTTTTGCCGGCGCGGTACTGCTCGTGCTGCTTCGGATTGGCGGCGATCGCATCTTCGACGATTTTCGCGAGCGCGGTTTCGTCGCTGATGGACTCCAATCCTTCGCGTTTCATAATGGCTTCGGGCCAATCGCCGGAGGCGAACATTTTCGGCAAGATCTCTTTGGCGAGTTTGCTGCTGATTTTGTTTTGCGCGATCAGCGCGATTAGTTGTCCGAGGTGTTCGGCGCTCACCGGCGATTCGGAGATTTCCTTGCCTTCGGCCTTTAACAGGCCCGCAAGATCCCCCATCACCCAATTCGCCGCGGCGCGTGGATCGCTGGCGATTTTGGCGGCTCGCTCGAAATAATCGCCCATCGCGCGGGTGAGAGTCAGGACTTCGGCGTCGTACTCGCGCAACCCATATTCCGCTATAAAGCGGGCGCGCCGCGCTGCCGGCAGCTCCGGCATGGCTTCGCGAATGCGCGTAAGCCACGCGTCGCTCACTTGCAAGGGGAGCAGATCGGGCTCGGGAAAATAGCGGTAGTCGTGCGCGTGCTCCTTGCTGCGCAACGCCATCGTCTCGCCGGTATCCACGTTGAAGTGCCGAGTCTCTTGTAGCACTCGGCCACCACTCTCAAGGACGGTCACCTGGCGCTCAATCTCATGATCCAAAGCCATCTTGAGAAAGCGGAACGAATTCAGATTCTTCACTTCGGCCTTCGTCCCGAACTTCTCCGCGCCCCGCAGCCGCACGCTGATGTTGGCATCGCAGCGCAAATGGCCCTTCTCCATGTCGCAGGAGGAGACTTCCACGAACTGCAAGGCTTCCTTCACAGCCGTGAGATACGCGTAGGCCTCATCCGAACTGCGCAGATCCGGCTCGCTCACGATTTCAATGAGCGGCGTTCCGCAGCGGTTCAGATCGACGTAGCTGTACAGGTCAGAATCTTTAAAGCCGTCGTGGATGCTCTTTCCGGCGTCGTCCTCTATATGGACGCGCGTCACGCCGATGCGCTTGGGCTCGCCGTTGACCTGGATCTCGACCCAGCCGTGTTCGGCCAGGGGCTGATCGTACTGCGAAATCTGGTAGCCCTTAGGCAGATCCGGGTAGAAGTAATTCTTACGGGCGAAGATGGAACGCGGGTTCATGTGGCAATTCAGCGCCAAAGCCGCCTGAATGGCGAGTTCCACGGCTTGGCGGCTAAGCACCGGCAGCGCGCCCGGCAATCCCAGGCAAACCGGGCAGACATGAGTGTTCGGCGGCGCGCCGAAACTCGTGGGACACCCGCAAAAGATCTTGGTGCGCGTGGCAAGCTGGACGTGCACCTCCAGCCCGATGACCGGCTCGTATTTAGCGATGGCGTCCGATAAAGGCGCGAGAGTCGTGCTGGCGGGCATGCGTAATCTTCATTATAAGGAGCGGTTGTCGCTACCGGAACGGCTCGAGGCGGCGATAACCATGACTCGCGGAGACTGCCCCGTGTACAACTCCTCTACCAGCGTCGCGCGGTTCCGCAAGATCGCACCCTGGTTCAGCGACCCTTTGTCCGTGATCTCGTGCGCGTCGATTGACGGAGGATCTTCCATCAGCATGGCGCGCACGATACGGTTGGAACTACCAGTACTCGCCGAAGCCATCTCTTGAAGCAAGGCGCGGAATTTTTCTCGAATCGCTTCTTCGTCGCCCAATTGGCGGCACGCGTCCCAATCGGGAAAGATGAGCACGCCTACGTCGTCGCGGTCACGGCCGGCGATCACCGCGTCACGAGCCCATGGGGAGCAGTGCGCCAGGAATTTCATCCGCAGCGGCCCCGTGCTGACCCACGTTCCGGTGGCGAGCTTGAAATCCTCCACCACGCGGCCATCAAACATAAACCCCCTGCCTGCGTCGCCGGGATCTATGAAACGCAGCGCGTCGCCCAATTTGTAGAAGCCTTCTTCGTCAAACGCCGCGCGCGTCAGCTCTGGCTGCCGCCAATATCCGGGAGTGATGCTCGGGCCGCGCAGGCGAGCTTCGAGCTTGTCGCCAGAGGCGACCAATTTCAGCTCCACGCCGGACGCCGGCACGCCCACCTCACCCGCCCGGCTCACTTCCCATCCTGGGAATAACGCCGCCGGACCTGTCTCCGTGGAGCCCAAGCCGGTGAAGATCAGGATACGCTCGCCGCACGCCTCCACCGCCAGACGCTGCAATTCATCCCACACGTACTGCGAAAGGCTTGCGCCCGCGTAGTAGAACAGCCGCAGCCTGCTGAAGAAGCGCTCGCGAAAGCCGGACTCCTCGCGGAGAAACGGGATCAACGCTTCGAATCCTTTGGGCACATTCAGGAACACCGTCGGCCGGACTTCGTTCAAGTTGCGCACGGTCTTCTCGAACTCGCCCGGAACCGGCCGGCCCTCGTCGAGATACAAAGATCCGCCGTTATAAAGTACCCAGCCGAAATCGTGATTGCCGCCGAAGGTGTGATGCCAGGGCATCCAGTCGCATAGAATGGGCGGCTCTTCATCGACAAACGGCAGCACGGTGCGGACGATCTCCTGATTGCTGCACAGCATGCGCTGGGTGTTGATGACGCCCTTCGGAATTCCGGTCGAGCCGGAGGTGAACAGGATTTTGGCGGCGGTGTCCGGCCCAACGGCGGCGCTGGCGCGATCCACGGCATCCGTTGGGCTGGTGCTCGCCAGCCCTGCAAATTCCGCACCCGTAATCAACTCCGCGTCGCCCTGAACAACGGCCGGAACCACAGCTTCAATGGCGCGTCGGAACGGAGCGGGATTTGTGACGTAGACCAGCCCCGGCGTCAGCAGGCCGATGATGTGGCGAAGCTTTCCAAAATCCGAGGAAATCAGCGAGTAGGCCGGCGAAATGGGGCTGAAGGGAACGCCGGCGTACATGGCGCCCAAGCCCAAAAGCGCTTGTTCGATATCGTTTCCCGACAGGATGGCGATGGGCCGCTCGGGGGAAAGGCGTCTGTCGAGCAGAGCCTGGGCGATGTTGCGGGACTTGATCCGCGCTTCCGCATAGCCGATGGTGCGCCATGCGCCGTCGGGAGTGCGTTGCCCCAAAAATACGCGGTCCGGAGCACGCTGCGCCCAATAATCTAAACGATCCGTGAGCCTCGTCGGATATCGGCCCAGCTCATGCCGCGGACGAACGTACATCACGCCATCCAGGCCGTGACTGAGGTTCACCTCCATCGGCCCGAAGCGGACTTTGCGCACGGGAGCGGGGGCGGCCACGCTAACTCCTTGCGGCGTCCCAGGCCGCAAATGTCTCGCCGCGCTCGGCGAGGTCTCGCAACAATGGCGCTGGCTCCCACCACTCGCCTACCGACTTGCGGAACTCCAGAATGCGGTCGAGGATTTTCTTCAACCCAATGGCGTCGGCGCGCCACATCGGTCCGCCAAGATAAGCGGGGAAGCCGTAGCCAGTCAGATAGATCACGTCGATGTCGGCGGCCCGCTGCGCGTAGCCTTCTTCGAGGATTCGCGCGCCTTCGTCGATCAGAGTGTAAATGCAGCGCTCGATGATTTCCTGGTCTGAGATCGACCGCCGTGCAATTCCCGCCTCGCGCGCGGTGCTCTCAATCAACGTTTCCACTTCGGGATCAGGCTTCGGCTGCCGGTTTTCGTCGTACACATACCAACCCTTGCCGGTCTTCTGTCCCAATCGTCCCATGTGATAGAGCCTGTCGTGAACCAGCGGCTGGCGCATGCCTGGCGTTTCCAGATGCTTCCATTCCTGTCGTACGCGCCACAGCACATCGATTCCGCCCAGATCGTCCACAGCGAAAGGTCCCATGGCCATGCCGAAATCGTATAGCGCCTTATCCACCTGCGCCGGCGTGGCGCCGTCTTCCACCAACAACTGCGCTTCGCGCAGGTAGGGGAGCATCATGCGATTGCCCACGAAGCCGCGGCAGTTGCCCACCACCACTCCCACTTTGCCGAGCTTCTTGGCGAGCGCAAGGGCAGTGGCCAACACCGGCTTGCCAGTCGCCGCGCCCCGCACGATTTCGACTAGCCGCATCACGTGCGCGGGGTTAAAGAAATGCAGGCCGACGACCATATGCGGACGCGGCGTCGTGGCGGCGATCTGGTCGATATCGAGCGTCGAAGTATTCGTTGCCAGAATGCAATCGGCTTTGGCCAACATACCGATCGCGCCGAAAATATCCTTTTTCAGCGCCATGCTTTCGAAGACGGCTTCCAGGATCAGGTCCGCGCTTTCGAAGCCGTCGTAGGAGAGCTGCGGGTGAATCAGCGCCATTCGCCGCTCCATGATCTCCTTCGAAAAGCGCCCGCGCTTCACGGAGCTCTCATAGTTCTTCGTAATCGCCGCCATCCCGCGATCCAGCGCGGAATCATCGGCGTCTTTCAGAACGACCGCGATTCCCGCGTTGGCGCAGGCCATGGCGATGCCGCCGCCCATCGCGCCCGCGCCCACAATCGCGACCTTGCGGATTTCATAGGCCGGCGTGTCTTTGGGAAGGTCGGCGATTTTCGACACAGCCCGCTCAGCAAAGAATGCGTGGATCGACGCGCGCGCCTGGTCCGAGGCCAGGCATAGCCTCATGATTTCGCGTTCTTTCTTCCAGCCTTGTTCGAACGGCAGCGTCGCCGCCTCCAGCGCTTGCAGCGCTTTGAGCGGAGCGGTTTGGTTGCGGCGCGTTTTGCGCGCTTGTTCGCGTCCAGCGGTGAGGATGGGCGCAACGCCATCCGCGCCCGTTTCGACAGCCCGTTCCCGGGTTTTCGGCGGCGGCCCTCCCGCGGCTGCCTTTTCACGTGCGAACTCGACCGCGCCCTCTAGGAGATCGCCTTGGACGACCTTGTCGATCAATCCCAGCGACATAGCTGTCTGCGCATTCAGTGGCTTGCCGGAGACGCACATGTCCACGGCGGCGGCGAGCCCCACCAATCGCGGCAGCCGTTGCGTTCCTTCCGCGCCGGGAATGATCCCGAGGTTCACCTCGGGCTGGCCCATCTGAGCGTCCGCGCTCGCGACGCGGAAATGGCCAGCCATGGCAACCTCCAATCCCCCGCCCAGCGCCGTACCGTGAATCGCCATGACAACTGGCTTGGGGCAATCCTCGATCTGCTGAAGCAGCGCGTGGAGGTCCGGGCCGGAATGGGATGCCCCCGAGGCTGCCTTTTCCAGTTCCTTGATATCCGCGCCCGCGATGAACGTGCGTCCCCCCCCGATCAGCACCACTGCCTTCACCTCCGGATCGTGCGCGGCAGAGGAAATCGATTCGCCGATTCCTTCAGGAACTCCCGGGCTCAGCGCATTTACAGGCGGGTTCTGGATCGTCACGACGGCCACATCGCCGTGGCGGCTGACAACTACGAGTTTGCTCATGGAAGCTACAATCAAACCACTGCGGGGAGCTTGATGAGCGACGCTCCGGGCACTTGGCTCAGAAGGCTCTTATCGGACAGGACTGCTTCTAAGTTCCGGCGCGAGAGCCGCGAATGCTCGCGCGCTAGTGCTTCGGCGCGCGCGCCGTGCCGTTGCTCGATCGCCTCCACAATGGCGTGGTGATGTTCCTGTCCCACCGCGAAATTGTACGCCGCGTGGGGGACTCTCGCATTCGCGAAAACCACTGCGCTAGGCGCGGCGAAGGGAAGCGCGATCACACGATCCAGAGTCTTTCTCAGAAGCGGACTTTTGGATAGCGTGACGATTTCAGCGTGAAAAGCCTCATTCAAGTCCATGTATTGCGCAAATTTATCGATATTTGGACCATTTGGACTAATGCTGTAGGCTTCCATGGCGTCGCGGTATTCGCGCAGGGCGGCCAGCTCGCTATCGCCGTTGTGGCGCTCGGCAGCGAGTCTTGCGGCAGTTCCTTCCAGCACTCCTCGCATCTCAATCGCGTCCCAGATGTCGGCGACGGTGAATCCACGAACCACGAACCCGCCCGCCGGAGCTACCTCGAGCAGCCCTTCATGCGCCAGCCGGTCCAGGGCCAGCCGAATAGGCGTACGGGACACGCCGAGCCGAGCGACCAAAGGAAGTTCGGAGATCCGGTCGCCCGCGTTGAAATCCCCACGAAGCAACATTTCCCGCAAATTAAGCAGCGTGCGCCCAGTTTGTGACACAAATTCGGAGCCAGGGACCATGCGAGTCTTGTTTTCGGGAAGCAAAGCCAGATCCTCCTATTTTGCTAGTAACGTCGAATCTTACCACAAGTTCCGGCAAATCAGTGTTGGCGGCGGCCCGTAGCCACGATCCGTAATCCGCACGTAAGAGCACAAGCGGCGCTGAACCCCGGCGTTACGGCCGGGCTGGGTGAAACGCTGACATACTTCGCCGGCCGACGTGTCCGCCCGTGACGGCGGGGTCGAGCGCCTGTCCCGGCGACATAGGTGACAGTTTCTTAGATTTGGAGACGTCGTGGTCTGGCTGAAGAAAAACGGCAATGTGGGAGGATGCCGTGGAAAAGAAGATCAGACCCATGGACCCGCGGGTTCGACTGATACAGAGTAGGAGCAAGGCGAAAGCGTGGTGGCGCTGAGCGAGCACTACGGGGTGTCGCGGAAGACCCTTTACAAATGGCTGGCGCGCTATCAGGAGCACGGCACCGCGGGGTGGGCGGAGAGGAGCCGGGCGCCGCCTCACAGT
>DASQJB010000509.1:0-9199 GCA_035631295.1 Bryobacteraceae bacterium
GCCGAAGCGGAGCTCCAGTTCCAGACCCGGCTGGAGCTTGCGCGCCACGGGATTACACCAGCGGGGCGTGCGAACTTGAAGCCGGTGACGTTCGGACATCCGAGCGAGGAGGTGTTTGCGAACCTTCTGGATTTTTACCGCATTCAGTGGGAGTATGAGCCCCGGAGCTTCGCTCTGCAATGGGACAAGGACGGCAATGTCATCGAGGCTTTCACTCCGGACTTCTATCTTCCTGACCTGGATCTTTATGTGGAGCTCACCACCATGAAACAAGCGTTGGTGACGCCCAAAAACCGCAAAATCAAATTGCTGCGCGCCGTCTATCCCCACATCAACATTCAAGTCTTCTACCAGAAGGATTTTCAGGATTTGATCTTCAAGTACGGCCTGCGACAGCCAGTTACCGGAGAACGAGAGCCGTGAATGCGCCGCCCGCCGTTCCCGCAAATGTCGAGAGGATCCTTTTCACCGCGCAAGAGGTCGCGCGGCGAATTGGCGAGGTCGGCGCGGAAATCGGCGCAAAATATCGCGGGCGCGAACTAAAGCTCATTGGAGTGCTTCGAGGTTCTGTGTTCTTTCTCACGGCCTTGGCCCGCGCGATCGAGATTCCGCTCCAGATCGATTTCCTGTCCATTTCGAGCTTCGGAGGACAGGCGGCGGGCGGCGCGCCGGGCATGGTCCGAATCGCCAAGGACCTCGACGATCCCATTCAGGACCAGGATGTTTTACTGGTGGAAGACATCGTCGATACGGGCTTCACCGCCAGTTACCTGTTACGGACGCTCGCCGGGCGCGGTCCACGATCGCTCGCGATCTGCACGCTTCTCGATCGCACGGTGCGAAGGATCGCTCAAGTTCCCGTGGAGTTCCGCTGCTTTGAAATTCCCGATCGCTTCGTAGTGGGCTGCGGTCTGGACTACAAGCAGTATTACCGCAACTTAGATTACATCGCGGTGATGAATCCCGAAAAGGGGTGAAAACTTACTCCCCGATGTCCTCGTTCCACAACTCCGGCCGCGCCTGAATGAACTCGGTCATCAGCCGGATACACTCTTCGTCGTTTGCGACATCGACCTTAACCCCCTGGCCTCGCAGATATTCTTCCGCGCCGCGAAAAGTTTTGTTCTCGCCTGCGATGACATGCGGAATCTTGTAGAGGACAATCGCGCCGCTGCACATAGGACAGGGCGAGAGAGTGGTGTAGAGCGTGCATTCGCGATATACCTGCGCCGGCAGCCGGCCGGCGTTGCGCAGGCAGTTCATCTCACCGTGATCGATGGGGCTTCCGGTTTGGACTCGGCAGTTATGGCCTCGCCCGATAATCTTGCCCTGGTGAACTAAGACCGACCCGATCGGGATGCCGCCTTCCCACAGGCTCTTGCGAGCTTGCTCGATCGCCGCTTCGAGAAAGGGATCTCTCTCCATGCCCCCATTCCGCCTTGACTTAGTATGACGATTCATCATACTATAAGGTGTGCCTAAGACCAAAGTTGCGCTCACGATCGAAAAGGATCTAGTAGGGCGGGTCGACCGCTTAGTGGCCGGGCGGCGCTTCCGCAATCGGAGCCAAGCTGTGGAAGCGGCGCTGGCCGAGAAACTCCAACGGATAGAGCGCACGCGCCTTGCGGAAGAGTGCGCGAAGCTCGATCCGAACGAAGAAAGAGCGTTGGCTGAGGAAGGATTGGCGGCGAGCCGCGAGATTTGGCCAGAATACTGAGAGGCGAAATCCGCTGGGCGGACCTCGATGCCGTACGCGGCCGGGAGCAAGCAGGCCAGCGCCCCGTCCTGATTCTGAGTCACGATGTCTTCAATGAGCGGTCCGGCACAGTCATTGCTTTAGCGCTCACGAGCAAAGAGCCTCGCGCCGACTTTCCCCTCACAGTTGAGAGTAGTGCGGCTCACCTTCCGAAAAGATCGTGGATTAAGGTGAGCCAGATTCGTACGCTGGCGGTGGAACGAATCGGAAAGCGTTTGGCTATCGCATCCCCCGAAGAGATTGCGCGGGCCGTCGACGGCTTGAACGAGATTATTGGTTGAAGCCCGATTCATCGCAGCAAATCTTCCAACTGCACGCGGGCATCGGTTTTATTGTCTCGGTATTTGACGATGACGGGCGTGTACAGCGAAATGCCCCAATCTTTGCCCGGCCCATGCGAAACCGCGCGCGAGCCCGCCACCACGACGGCTTGTTCGGGAATCACGAGCGGCTCGTCATCGGTAGCTCTATAGACTTGGCCGCGCACCAGATCGTAAACGGGCGTCGAACGCGTCAAAATCGTTCCGCTTCCGAGCACGACGCGGCGCTTCACTACTGTTCCTTCGTATACGCCACAATTGCCGCCCACGACCGCTTCGTCTTCAACAATCACCGGCAGCGCGCCCACCGGCTCGAGCACGCCGCCAATCTGCGCCGCCGCGGAGATGTGGCAGTTGGCGCCCACCTGCGCGCAGCTCCCCACCAGAGCGTGCGAGTCGATGATCGTTCCATTTCCGACCCACGCGCCTACGTTGACGTACATCGGAGGCATGCAGACGACGCCTCGGCCGATGTAGCAGCCGTCGCGAATGCTGGAGCCACCGGGCACTAAACGCACGCCATCTTCGGGACCGAGCCGTTTCACCGGAAAGGTGGCTTTGTCCAGCATCGGAAGGCGGATGGGATCGGGCGACATGCTGACGATCGAACCCATGCGGAATCCTAGCAGGATGCCTTTCTTAACCCAAGCGTTCACGCGCCAGCCAGTACGCGTGGATGAATCGGGCTCGGCCGAGCGCGCCTTCCCGTCGTTCAGCGCTTGCTTGAAGCGCGCAAAAAGATGGAACTGGTCTTCGGTGTAGGTCGCAGGTTTTTCGTCAAACAGCTTTCCTATATCGCACTGCAAATCCTCAGTCTGCATGCGTGCTCCGCGAGCTGCTCAACAGGCCAGCGGATTTCAGCACTCCCTCAATCTTTGCGCGAGTCGATTCCGAAGGCGGGCACATCGGGAGCCGCCAGACGGGCTCGATCAGGCCCATCATCGCCATTGCGGCCTTGACCGGAATCGGATTAGACTCTACAAAATTCACTTCAATCAGCGGCAGCCACTGCTTCTGCAGAGTGCGCGCTCCGGCAAAATCGCCGGCCAGCGCCGATCCGGCGAGCTTGGTCATCTCGGCGGGGATTTGGTTCGAAACCACGGAAATCACGCCGCGACCGCCAAGCGCGATCAAAGGAATGGTGACGGCGTCGTCGCCGGAAAGAATGTGGATGCGTCCGGGAAGCTGGTGCGCCATTTGCACCAACTGCCCGATATTTCCCGACGCTTCCTTGATCGCTACGATGTTGTCGATCTCCGCAAGGCGTTTCATTGTCGCCGGCTCGACGTTGCAGCCCGTGCGGCCCTGAACGCTGTAGACCACGATGGGCAATGGGGCCGCGCTCGCGATCGCTTTGTAATGTTGATACAAGCCTTCCTGGGTCGGTTTGTTGTAATAGGGCGTTACGGAGAGTATTCCGTCGACGCCCATGTGGTGCAGCTCCTTGGCCAACTCGATCACTTCCGCCGTGTTGTAGCCGCCCGCTCCGGCCACCACGGGCGCCTTGCCCTTGGCTTCTTCCAGCGTGATCTCGACCACGCGCAGATGCTCGGCGCGCGTGAGCGTGGGGCTTTCGCCAGTGGTTCCGCAGGGGACCAGGAAGTTGATTCCAGCTTCGATCTGCCGCCGAACGAGCCGCCGCAGGGCGTCTTCGTCCAGCGACAGATCCGTCCGGAACGGAGTGATCAATGCAGTGCCGCATCCGGTGAACATAAATTAGCCTCCATTCCCAAATATCATTTAAGCGACTAGCGGGGCCGGGCGCCCCGCGCAGGCCGGGGGCCTGCCCGACAAGATCAATAGCCTACCCACAGGCATGCGAAAACTAGGTGAGATAAGCATGCGAAAACTAGGTGGCATTGGCCTTGGTTTGAAACAAAATCTCTTCAAATTGGAATATTCCGCTCTTGCCCGGCAGCCATTGGGCCGCCTTCAGCGCGCCGCGGGCGAATCCTTCCCGGCTGCGGGCCGCATGGCGAAGCGTGATCGTATCGGCGGCGGAATCGAATCCGATCTCGTGCGTGCCCGGATGCGCTCCGGCTCGATTCGAGCTGGCGTTGATGGGACGCCGATAGCCCGCGTTCTTCATTTCTTCCACCAGCTTCAGCAAAGTTCCCGACTGAGCGTCCTTCTTCGTGGCATGGTGAATTTCCCAAGCCCAGGCTCCATACTGCGGCTCGGATTCGAGCAGCCGTGCGGCCTCACGGACCAAGCGAAAAAACACGTTCACGCCAATGGAGAAGTTCGGGCTCCAGACCAATCCTGTGCCGTGGCGCTCCACCGCGGCGCGCACCCGATCCAGCTCGCTGAGCCAGCCGGTGGTCCCCACTACAGTGGACACGCCCAGCGAGGCGAGCGTTTCGACGTTGCTCACGACGGCGTTCGGCTCGGTGAACTCGACCGCCACGTCGGCGCCCCGCGCGGCTGCAAGATCGCCGCCCACGTCGATGCGCGCTTCGATCGCGAAGCCGTATTCCGGAGCAAGCTGCTCGATCAGCTTGCCCATTTTTCCGTGACCGACGATAGCGAGAGTTTGCGGCATGTCATCCACCGAAGAATTCCCGGTGGAGCGATTCTATCGCTTTGGCGAGATCCGCCTCCTCGACGACTAAACTGAGGTTCAACTGCGAGGCGCCTTGCGAAACCATGCGTGTCTTGATTCCGTTCAAGGACGCGAAGGCGCGGGCTCCCACCTCAGGACAATGGCGGATGTTTTCGCCCACCAGACATACAATTGCCTGATTCTCTTCTACTGCGACGTCCGCAAAAGCCTCGATCTCGTCGCGGATAGCGGCAAGGCCGCGCGTGTTGTCGACGGTGAGCGAGACGCTGACTTCCGACGTCGCCAGCATGTCCACAGAAGTCTCGAACCGGTCGAAAACCTCGAAGATGCGCCTCAGAAAACCGTGCGCCATCAGCATGCGCGAGGAGACGATGTTCATCAGCGTGATGTTGCGCTTGCAGGCGATGGAACGAATGGGACTGGCCACGTCAGCGGCTTCGGGCGGCGGATTGGAAACGATGAGCGTGCCTGCAATCTCCGGCCTGCGCGAATTCAGAATCCGAACCGGAATATTCTTTTCGATCGCTGGAAGGACTGTCGCGGGATGCAGCACCTTCGACCCGAAGTAAGCCAGTTCGGCCGCTTCCGCGAACGAGCATGCTTCCACGCGGCGCGCCGCGGGCAGAATTGTGGGGTCAGCGGTGAGCATTCCGTCCACGTCGGTCCAGATTTGAATTTCGTCGGCGCCGATGCCCGCGCCGACAATGGCGGCAGTGTAATCCGAGCCGCCGCGACCCAACGTGGTGGTGACTCCGTCCTCTGTAGAGCCGATGAAGCCGCCCATCACAGGAACAAAACCGGCGCCTATCGAGGGAAGGAGCCCTTCCTGAAGGAGCGAATACGTCTTCGAAAGCAGCGGGGCGGCTTGCGTGTGGCGTGCGTCGGTCTTGATGAAGCAACGGGCGTCGTGATGCGACGCGCCCAGGCCCAGACGCTGGAGAGCTCCGGTTACGACGACACTCGAGAGTCGCTCGCCATAAGAGCAAATTGTGTCAGTGAGGCGCGGCGTCAGCTCGCGCATGACTAGGAGGGCTTTGACGAGTTCCTTCAGCTCCTTGAATTGCGCCTGAATGCCGGCAGGGTTGCTATTGAGGCTGTCTTCAATGCCAAACTCGGTGGCTTCGCGGAGATGAAAATCCCGCAGCTCGCCTAGCATGGACAGCGCGGCCTGATTGCCATGGGCAGCCGTCTCCGCGATTTGTAGCAGTCTGTTCGTGGTCTTGCCCATCGCGGACACCACGACTACCGGACGACGGTCCAGCCGCTCGCGCACAATGCCGGCGAGGCGAGAAACAGCGGATGCGGATTCGACGGACGTGCCGCCGAATTTCATGACGATCATGATGCTCTCGCGCCAGAACCGCTCCCTGACGGTCGCGGCTCGGAATGGGTATTTACCAATACTTCGGCGATCTGCACGGCATTTAGCGCGGCGCCTTTCAGCAGTTGATCTCCGGCGACGAACATGGCCAGGGACCGCCCGGTTGGGTCGCTCACGTCCTGGCGGATGCGGCCCACCAGCACGTCGTCTTGACCGGAGGCGTCCTTGGGCATCGGGAAATAATTGGCATCCGGGTCGTCCACGATGCGCACTCCCGGCGCTCCGCAAAGCGCCTGGCGAGCTTCGGCGGGGGTGATGGGGTTTTCGCATTCGATGGTGAGCGCTTCGGAATGTGCGCGCAACACCGGAACGCGCACGCAGGTTGCGCTGACTCGGATGTTCGGGTCGCCGAAGATCTTGCGCGTTTCGCGGAGCATCTTGGTTTCCTCTTCGTTGTATCCGGTTTCGGGATCGATCTTGGTATTGTGCGAAAAGAGGTTGAATGCATACGGATGCGGGAGCACGGAAGGCGGATAGAGACGGTCTTCCAGATACGCCCGCGTGGATTCGAGCAATTCCTCCATCATTGCGGCGCCGCCGCCCGATGCGGCTTGATACGTGGAGGCAATCACGCGCCGGATCGGGTTGCGCTTATGAATGGGCCATAGAGGAACTATGGCGATAATCGTCGAGCAGTTCGGATTGGCGATGATGCCGCGATGGGAGGCGATGGCTTCGGGATTGATCTCGGGGATCACCAGTGGAACGTCCGGATCCATCCGGAAGGCGGAAGAATTGTCCACCACGACTGCGCCTGCTTGCACCGCCGCGGGTGCGAATTTGCGGGAGATGGAGCCGCCGGCGCTGAAGAAAGCGATATCGACGCCGCGGAAACTGTCCTCGCGGAGCTCCTCGACCTCGATTTCTTCCCCTTGAAAGGTCACCCTCTTGCCGCGCGAGCGGCTCGAGGCCAGCAGCCGCAAGCTGGAGAGCGGAAACCGCCGCGCCTCCAGACAGCTCAAGAACTCTCTACCGACGGCGCCGGTGGCGCCCGTGATTGCGACTCTATATGTCCCGCTCATGCAACTGCCTCGCTATTCTTTTGTAAATTTCAACTGCTTCCAATAGATCCGCTTTGCGCACGCGCTCCTCGGCGGTGTGCGCCACATGAATCGTGCCAGGGCCGATGAGGAAAGGCTTGCCCCAGGTCTGGCCGAAGGCCGGAATGTCGGTGGTGAAGGAAACGACGGTGGTTTCAAAACCGGTTGCATCGAATCCGGGCGAACCGAGACGGAGCGCCGGAAGGCAGAGGATTTCGCGCGCTTCGGCCAGTCCCGCGGCGGCGCGCTCGATTTGTCTGCGCGTTGAATCGCCGGAGTCCACCAAGCGGATGAAAATTTCGGCCATGGCCTGATCGGGAATGACGTTCGGCGCGCGGCCGCCCTGAATGGTTCCAATATTGAGCGTGCTCTGCCCCAGCACGGGATCGCGGGGAAGCTCGATACGGCGGATGCGTTCCAGCGCGTCCAGCAACTTTTCGATGGCCGATTCTCCAAGTTCGGGGTAGGCCGAATGCGCCATCTTGCCGCAGGCGGAGACCTCATATCGCAAGGCGCCTTTGGAGCCGAGGGCGAGCTTGTTTTCGGTCGGCTCACCGTTAATGATGTAGCGGCTGCCCTGCGGTTGTTGAGACGCGCGATAGGCTCCGGCGCTGTTGCGCTCTTCGCCTACGACGAAGAGGAGCGCCAATCCGCGCATGCCTTCCGCAAGCAGGTTCTCCACTGCTCCGATCATCGCGGCGGCGATGCCTTTGGCGTCGCATGCGCCGCGGCCCCAGATCCATTCGCTATCGTCTCGCGATGGAAAGAAGGGCGGCACGGTGTCGATGTGAGTGGAGAATGTGACTACGGGTTCGCCCCAGGCCGCGAGAACGTTAAAGCGGCGCTCCTCGACTTCCATTCGCTCCACGCGTCCGCCGGTACGCGCGGCGAGACGCGAAAGATGATCGAACAGGTACACGCCCACCGCTTCCTCGTTCGGCGTGACCGAGTCAATGTCCACCAGCGCGCGCGTCAGTTCGAAAACGTTCATCATGTCCCCCGGCCCTTACGGGACGGGCTGGAAAATGTGAGTAGAGGCGCGGCCAGGAAACGGCCTGGGAAGGCTTCCCGATAGCGCTCCATCCGATCCGAGAATCGAATGACAGTGAATAGGTCTTAGCCTTTTTCACCAACCAGATCGCAGTCAACTCCGCGATCCGATTTCGGCGAGGCCGCCCCTTTCACCTGACGCTCCGAGTTTGACGGAACCACGCGTCAGGCTACTGATGGCCCTCGCTCCTCTACCAGAACTGATCTTAAGGATAGCACGGAGTGGATCAGTTGTCGTGTTCTGGATCGTCGGGACGTGGCGGAAGGACTGACGTCCGCGTTGCAGGCTAACGCCAGCTCCTGCACGGAGAGAAGGAGTTCGGATGGGAAGTAGCGGCAAGAAAAGGCCGGGCGAGAGGAGTGAGGCGGCGGCCAGGACTACAACTGCCGGTTAGCCGACGATATGGGAGCTGGAGAAGCCTGTCACGATAGATACGCCTCTTACCATGACAATATGGCAGAGCCCCTACCGTTACCGGCTCTCTTGTCACAAGCACTGGTAGCCTTTACGATCGAATTCGATAACGAGTTCGAACATCAGACTCCGCATCGAACAACAAATCATGGCTCGACACCAGGATCAACTACCGCTCCGTGGCTTGTTTCGATGGCGATGTGGATCAGGTTTATGCGATTCGTTCCGGATGACGAGATTGCGATTAGGGATTTACAGCGGCGCGCCGCTCTAAATGGCAAGGAAGCAAAAATCTGGTTGACGCGGATGGGCAAATGGTGGGGCTACATTGCCGTTGACCGAAGTGCATCGGATAATCCGCTGGATTGGATCGTCCGGCCCACCGCTGGAGGCAAGAAGGCGTTGCGAGTGTGGCGGCCTCTAACTGGCATCACTGAGGAGCGTTGGGAGAAACGGTTTGGGAAGGACATGGTCGCCGAGCTTCGCCAATCGTTGCGATTGCTGGTCCGGCAACTGAACCCGAACCTTCCAGACTATCTTCCGATCCTGGGGTACGAAATGCTGAGCAAGGGGCCCGAATCCGGCCCGCCCGCCCTCAGTGCAACTGCTCCGCCGGCTGAAGTCGCGCTGCCCATGCTTCTGGCGAAAGTTCTTTTGGCTTTCGCGCTTGAGTT
>DASQJB010000510.1:0-2714 GCA_035631295.1 Bryobacteraceae bacterium
AACACGCCGACACCCGCGCGCGCAAACGAACCAGGAGAATTGCCACCTCGATCCGCGCCCTCCGACTATCCCGCACAGGCCAAAGCCGGCGCCGTCACAATTGCCGCCGAGTTCAAGGGACATTTTGTCCCCACGCCGCAAGGGACGCTGACCACGGAAGACTACGTAGTGGTGGAGGCCGCCTTTTTCGGCGAGCCAGGCGCGAAAACCCGATTGTCGGTGAATGATTTTACACTGCGCATCAACGGCAAAAAGAATACGTTGCCCAGCCAGCCTTACGGCATGATAGCGGCGTCTCTTAAAGACCCAGAGTGGGAGCCTCCCAAACCGCCCGAGCCGAAAAGCAAGTCGAGTTTCAGCGGCGGTGGGGGAGGAGGTGGCGGCCAGGGCGACCCGCCGCCTCCGCCCCCCAAGCCTTCCGTGGAGGTCCAGCGCGGATGGGTCGCGCGGACTGTGAAGGCTTCGATGGCGGAGGGAGACCGGCCGGTGCCGCAGGCGGGACTGATTTTCTTCCCTTATCGGGGTCCGAGCAAGGGGATCGATTCCCTTGAGCTTATCTACAAGGGGGCGGCCGGCCAGACGAAACTTACGCTTCAGCCCTGACTGCCGACTTCAGCGAGACTGAAAGAACCCTCTGATTTCCTCCACGTCGCGCATCAGCGCCCGCGTGTGTGCGTTCCGCGCATTCGGGCAACTCAAATCCGGCGTCTCTTCACCGCCGAATTGAATGATCGTAGTTGCGCCGAACGAAGCGCTCTTCATGCATCGCTCCCGCGGCAGACTCGCAATAGGTTTAGCCGATTCCAGATCCGAATAAAAGCGCTGAACCAGGGCGTCTGGAAGCTTGCGGCGTGTCGCCTCCGAGGGAGATGAGCTTTGGGGACCGTATTTCCGCGGCATGGGCGCATATTCGGCATCGCCCGACTTCTCCACAGCCAGCCGGAATCCCGCGGTATTGGTGGACCCTGAATTCAAGATCACGGCCGGCGCGCTGGCGGCGCTTAAAGAAGCGGCCCCGAGCAAGACCGCGATCGAGATAGCGATTTCGAGGGGCATGTTTCGCCCTCCTAAATCTTAGACGCAGCTCAACGAGTGGATGATACGGCAGCCGCCTACTCGACTTTGTATTCTTTGAGCTCCCTATAAAGCGTAATCCGCCCGATTCCAAGCAGATGCGCCGCAATGGCCCGATCGCCTCCGGTGTAATCGAGCGCACGCAGGATGGCGCGGCGCTCCAATTCGGCGATCGGGATTATCGGAGACGAAGGAAGCAGCTCCGCCGGTTTTTGCGATCCGGAAGGCGGCGAAGGCCCGCCCGGCGCAGCGTTTCGCCTGGAGGAGTTCCCTGCGCTACGGCCGTCATGTACTGAAATTTCTTTTGCGCCAGATGGTTTTGAAGCGGCGAGGGCAAGTCCCCCACGTGCAACAGCGGGCCTGGATGGAGCGCCACCATCGGCTGGCTGCAATTTTCCAACTCCCGCACATTCCCGGGCCATGGATAGCTGATCATTACTTCCAGCGCCTCCGCCGTGAGGCTGCGGTTCGCGCCAGCGCGCGCCAGAAAGTGATCGATGAGCGCCGGGATGTCTTCTTGCCGCTCGCGCAGCGGCGCGAGTTGAATCTTCACGACATTCAGCCGGAAGAAGAGATCGCGCCGGAACGCGCCTTTCTCCACTTCCTTGACGAGATCGCGATTGGTCGTGGCGATGACAGGGAATTCAGACCGCCTTACCGTCAGCGATCCAAGCGGCCAAAATTCTTTCTCCTGGAGCACCCGCAGCAGTTTCGCTTGCAGGTCGAGCGGCAGCTCGCCGATTTCGTCGAAAAACGCCGTGCCGCCGTTGGCGGCTTCAATCAGCCCGGTCTTGCTGTGCGCGGCGCCCGTGAAGGCTCCTTTGACGTGGCCGAACAGCTCGCTTTCCATTAGGGGCCCCACCCGCGCCGAGCAATCGATGGTGATGAAGGGGCCTTGGGGATTGTGCGCGTGAATCTCTCGCGCCACACTTCTTTGCCTGTTCCCGTTTCGCCAAGAATGAGCGCGGGCCATCGGCCCCCACCGACTTTTTCAATCAAATCCAGGACGCGGCGGGCGCGCGGCGATCGTCCCAGCAGCACGGGCCGCAGGAACGCGTTCGGCGGGCCGCCGTTCCCCATTGCGTGCGCGAATCTCTCGGAAGACATCTCTTTCGTCCTTCAGATAGCCTTCATCGCGCGATTCCGCCAGATCTCCTGAAGTGCCGGAGGGTTTAGAGAGTGGAATAGGGAAAGGTGAGATAATCGCGAGACCACCCGATGATCAATGCTTTTGGCCGCCTTTCCGCCTGGTTCGGCGCTCTAAGCGTCAGTGACAAAATTGCGCTGATCGGCGTTGGCGCAGTAGTCATCGGGATTTGTGTGGCGATCCTTGCCTGGCTCTATTCGCGCAAACCACGCGGGGAAAAGCACGGACATTTCAAACGTTCCTTCGAACCCAATCTGCGTACACGCCTGCTGGAAAAAGTTCAGAAAGAGCGAGTCGAGCCGCGTTGCGTCAGGGGTTGCGCGAGGCCATCCGGGTTGACTTGGGGTTGACGGAAATGCCCGCGGCCGTGCCCGCCAAGCTCCGAGAATACGCGCTGCTTCAATCCGGCACGCTGCAAGAACGTCCCGTCACAGGGTCTGTCCAACAGATTTTCGAGCAGTCCGGCCGGCAACTGTTGATCCTCGGAGAGCCC
>DASQJB010000511.1:0-3138 GCA_035631295.1 Bryobacteraceae bacterium
GCAGCTTAGCCCGACGATCGATTGCGGCTCTGGCTATACCTGCCCAGTTCCGTTCTTGGCGAACGGCGGCATTAAACCCGGCGCTGTGGCCGTGGGTACAAGCTTGACTGCCGCTCAGGCCAGAGCGCAGACGGGTTCTTATATTCCGGATCAGCTGCCTCCGTATTCGATCCAGTGGAACGTTGGCGTGCAGCATGTCTTCCATAACGACTACACGCTGGAAGTCCGTTATCTGGGCACTCGTGGAGTTCACCTGCTGGTGCAGCAACAGATCAACAAGGAAAATACGCCCGTCACGCCGACGCGGAGTTTGCCAACCTACCTAACGGCTCCCTCGCAGGCGCAGCTCGATTCGCTGAGCCTCACTTTGGCGCAACTCCAGGCGATTAGTCCATACACCCCGGCCCTCGCCGCCGCCGGTTTCAATGGAAGCAACATCACCGCCTTCACGCCCATCGGCAATTCGTCCTATAACGGATTGGCCACCCAGCTCACCCGCCGTTTTGCTCATGGCTTGCAATTCGTCGGCGCCTACACCTGGAGCCACAATATCGACGACAGCACCGCATCTCATTTCTCGACGGTGCTCACGCCGCGCCGCGAGATGGACTTCGGCAATTTGGCAATCGATCGCGGCAACTCTGCCCTCGACCGGCGCCAGCGCTTTACCATGACTTGGCTTTATGAAGCGCCGTGGATGAAGGGATCCCATAACTGGATCGAGAAGAACCTGATTGGAAACTGGCGTTTCAGCGGCTCCTATATCGCCGAAACCGGAGAATTGGTCACCGCTCAAAGCGCCACGGATTCAAATCTCAACGGCGATACCGCAGGAGACCGAACGGTCTTCAACCCGGCCGGGAATGCGAACCTCGGCTCGAATGTGACCGCGCTGAAGAATTCCGCGGGCCAAACCGTGGCCTATCTCGCCACCAATCCGAACGCCATGTACATCAAGGCCGGAGCGGGCGTGTTCCCTAATACCGGTCGCAATACCATTCAGACTCCGGGCATCAACAATTTCGACCTCTCTCTCGCGAAGCGATTCAATATCACCGAGCAGAAGGTCATCGAATTTCGCGCTGACGCCTCCAACGCCTTCAATCATCCGCAATTCACGCCGGGCTTGATCGATTCGGTGAAGCTGACCCAGTACAACTCGGGCGACCGCACCTATCTGGAGCCCCAGCTGTCGAACTTCCAGGCGTGGAGCCAAACGTTCCCGAGCAACGCCCGCTCGATGCAGCTCGCCTTACGCTTCACGTTCTGACGAGCTATGATAGCCGCCTCGGGCGGCAAGGTAGAGCTTGATCGCTTCTTCAAGCGGAGGCATGGGCGTAACGCCTATCGCCTCCGCTTTCGCATTTGATAGAGCGGAATACTTCGGCCTCCGGGCGGCCGTGGCGAACTCGCGCTCATTGGTGGGTTCGAGCGGAGGCTTGAGCCCGGCCGCCGAGAAGATTTTCGACGCCCAATCGAACCAGGAAATGGGCGCGCCCCCACCCACGTGCAGGATGCCGGTGGCGTTGAGGTCGAGCAATTGCGCGGTGCGCTCGGCAAGCGCGGGCGCATAGGTCGGCGACGCGACGAAGTCTTCCACAACGCGAATCGGCTTTCCGCCGGCGGCCAGGCGCAGCATCAGCTCCACGAAATTCCCGCGCGCGGTATTCAGCCCGGCTGGACCAAAGACCCCGCACGTGCGGATAACCAGAGCATTGTCCAGATAAGCACGCGTATACAGTTCGCCCGCGAGCTTGGAGACAGCGTAGGCGCCGACCGGATGCGGCTCATCTTCTTCGCGGTACGGCCGGCCTGCCGTTCCATCAAAGACGTAATCGGTGGAGAAGTGCACTAATTTCGCTCCGCTGCGGCGGCAAGCAAGCGCCAGATTGCGAACCGCCAGCGCATTCACCTGCAAGGCCGCAAGCGGTTCCTTCTCGGCGACGTCGACTTGGTTATACGCGGCGGCGTTCAGAACGATTTCGGGATCGTGGGCGGCGAAGGCTTCGTCCACTCTAGCGGGATCTGTAATATCGAGTTCGCGTCGGGCGAATGCCGTGACGCGATGACCGTGCGCGGAGAACTCCTTGACAAGCTCGACGCCGAGCTGCCCATTGGCTCCGAAGATGAGGACTCGTGCCATGCTATACCTCGTGAAACGCATCCATTATCCCGATGACGACCTTTGCAGCGTGCTCCAACTGGAGGCGCAGTGCGAACAAACCACCGTCTCCGAAATCCCACGAAGGATAGTGAGAAATGTCAAAGGCGCGCCAAGGCGATGAAGGCTTTTGTAGGAATTCGGAAGGATCGCACGGACGTCGGTGATTCCACGGAATACATTCGGAGACTTCGGCGCGACAAGCGACTCAAACGGCTCATGAAGCAGTGGCGGCGGCCTTAATCGCGATTCGGTAACGACCGCTCTTGAGGAACGCGGGCACAACGGACTCGCTGGCTGCGGCCAAGTCCGCCGCGGCCCTCTCTCGTTTGGCGCCGCAGCCGACAGCCTGTGCGCTCCCCGCGGTCGTGGCTCAGAACCAGGTCTTGTGTTCATAGCAGGCGCTATCGCTCCTTCACTCCAGCCCGCCTTCCGGGCGGCGGTGCGGTTATCGATGGCGTTTTGTAGCCGGGCATAAG
Source organism: Bryobacteraceae bacterium (assembly GCA_035631295.1). Taxonomy (GTDB): domain Bacteria; phylum Acidobacteriota; class Terriglobia; order Bryobacterales; family Bryobacteraceae; genus Palsa-187. The sequence goes on from DASQJB010000511.1 coordinate 2,641, forward strand.
TTCGATGGCTTTATCGAAATCTGCGACTGCGCTGGAGTAATCGCGGACCATATGGTACGCAAATCCACGCGCGTTGTAAGCGAGCGCGAAAGTAGGGTCAGCTTCAATCGCCGCACTCAGTTCGATGATTGCTTCCCGGTAACGCCCCAGTTTGGTCAGCTCGCGTCCGCGCTGGTTGTGGAGCGCGGCTGATGCTGAGTCGTGCTTCGGTGGTTCGGGCGGCGCCGGAGAATTCAATACGGGCGCTGCGATCACAACTTCCGGCGCGGGCTCCGCTGGCGGCGGCTGCGGCGTTACTGGCGATGTCGCCGGCTTGCGCGCCAGAGCTTCGACGGCTCTCGCTTGAGCTAGAAGCTTGTCTGCTTCGCTATCGTCCGGCTTGAGCTTCAGCGCCTGTTCGAGATCGCCGATCGCCTCTCGCTCGCCCCAAGACAAGATAAGCGGCCCCGCGGGCGGCCCATGCCATTTCGTAATCCGGTTGGATCTCGATGGCCTTGT
>DASQJB010000512.1:0-13770 GCA_035631295.1 Bryobacteraceae bacterium
CCACCTGATTAGCTTCGCTTCCTTGGCTGGCATGCGCCTGGATCGCCTTCACCAGGTCCGTCGTGCGGCCATCGTGCAGCAAGAAGATCCGCTGTCCCAAGCCCCACAAAGGCGCGGTGCGGAACTCGTCGCCGCCGGCGCTGCCCTGCGAGACGTTGTCCGCCAAACCGGTGCCCATGTGATGGATCTCGACATCGGAGAACGCGTTTACCGGGACGTTGCCTAACGACGAAACTAAGTTAGATGCCTGCGTCGTGCCAGGTGACGGATTGTGGCAAACTGCGCAACCGATCGCGCTAAATAACTGGCTTCCGTTGGCGATCGACGTTGAGGAAACCGGTTGTCCATTCAGCACCACCGGTCCCGTGTGCGGCGGAGCCAGGAGCCGCATGAAATTGCCGAAGGCGGAGGCGTCGTCCATCACCTTAGGATTTGGCGTCGAGGCTGGGTTGGATGCATCCTCCGGATATCCGTTGCCGCCGAGGTTCAAGCAATTGGCGGGCAGGCCTAATGCCTGTTCTTCCTCGGGAGTCGGGCGATCCTGCGTGAACAGCAAATTGGTGACGCCCATCTCCACGTTGTACGCCTCTCCGGAAAAGATATGAAGCGATTTGTTCTGCGCCTTCCAGCCGAAACGAGAAATGGTTCCGTCGTTGCCGTTGTTGTTGAAATCGCCGCCAATCCCAAAATTATTTTGGAGATTTTTCGCCTGATTCTTCAGCAACGTTGAATCATCCAGGTTTTCGATCAAGCCCGCGCCGAAGACCGGCGTGGGAATACGGAAGATGATGTTGTTGGCCCGCTCCGCGCCGTCGAAGTCAGGCTGCTGCAGCCTGCATGTGCCGGCGTCGGGGCGTCCTGTCACAGTGAATAGCGGTTCCACGCCTCCATTTACGCTTTGGGGGGCGAAGCCACCGAAGCCGAAGCCGCCGCGGCCAGGAGTGATGAAGAATGGGAACCGGGCTTCCCGAGTTGGACCATTGGCCGTAATGAAATCCGGGACCTTGTCGCGCGGGGCCACTCCTTTGGTGACGAACTGGAACTGGGGATTGACGGCAGGGCCGGTTCCGCCCGCCGCGGGTTGGGCGTGGCACGATACGCACGAATTCGAGTTAAATCGTGGACCAAGACCATTGCCGGCCACGTTGTCTACTGCCTGGAACCGGGCCAGGCCATCCTGGAAAAAAGCTACGTAGCCGCCCGGATCATTCGCCGGGGTCACGAGGGCGGCGCCCGTTCCCCTGTTAGCAGTTTGAACTCCAGGGTCGGATGGGCCGCCACCGCCGCCGCCAAAGTTAGTAGGCTGAGTGGTCTGAGCCAAGGAACATAGCACCACCAAGGACGAACCTATTGGCACACGAAGCGCCCGGATTGGCTTTGGAAGTCTCATAGTACACTTCTCCTTTTTGGTGTCTGCGCGCCATCAGAGCGCTCAAACAGTTTGTTTTAGGGGATTCCGAAAAGGCGGCTTCCAGGCTAGAATGGGATTGTTAGTGATCGGATGCCACTCACCCTGGTATCCGCCGAGGCCGACCCTCGTCCCCTAAACGGGGGTTGGCCCCTTTCCCTTTAAGAATAAGAGTTCCTACATCATTCCGAAATCCATAAAGACGACCACACTTCCGCTTCACAGCTCCTCAATGTGAGCTGTTGGAGCTTTACAAAAATTAACGCGGGATTCGGACTTAGTCAGTTTGGGGCAGGCGACCCCATTTGTCAATGCGAACTTTTGTTCCCTTTGACCCAGCAGTTTATTCGCCCCAACTCCGCAATGATGGAATCCAGCCCGGCTCGTCTTCAGCCGTCTTCCCGATCCTGGCGCGCCCTGCGGGCTCACGGCGATAGCCATCATCTCCGGCATAGTGTGTATCCCAGGACGTATCTCTCATCCAGCACAATAAATCGACGGATCCCGTCGAGCAAGCCGAGATACCTTGACGATGTAATCTTCGATTTTTTTATGACACAACTCTCTCGGCGTCAGCATCTACAAACTAATCGTCAAGCGCGAAGAGTGTAAGAGTGTGGCATGCCACACAATACTGCGGCAATGGGGACTTCCAGAGCTGGAGGACACGGGTTTCGGAATAGCCCTCGAAGGGGAGGTTCGTTCAGTCCATTATCGTTTCAAGCTCGTGTTCGAGTATTCGGTAAGAAGCAGTTGCTTTAGGCTAATGCGGGCGAGTTCTGCGGCAGGCTCTGTATTCTTGGCGGACATGAATTCTAGAAATGCCTCTACTAGAGGGCGCATATCCTGAGGGATGTGCATGCCGCTGGCAGCCTCGCCTCGGCGCCAGGAAACAACTAATTCGAGATCGGCTCCAAAGTCATTAAGAAGTGCAGAGCGAAAAACTTCCGCCAGATCCCAGTAGTTACAGCGAATGGAGAGCGCCGCATATGGAAGCAGCGCCTCGCCACGCGGCTCAATCTGCGACTCATAACGCAATACGGTGTTAAGCGTACGCCCGATTCGCCGGCCAAATGCGCTCTGGCTAAGCCCTAACCGGCGCCTCAACTCCTTGGCTGCCGCGCTTCGACTTTTATCCCCGCTGTTCACGGACCGCAGCGTAAATTATATCCTTTCTAGCACCGAATTCCTATACTTTTTAAGTTGCTGATAGTATTGTTCACTTGCAGAGATTTTTGTTCAAGCGAAACAACTTTCCGAATTTTATATCCACGCTTTCGGATACGAGTGAAAAGAGTATTTGGATCTGCGCGCTACCGCCACGCGAACCCTTCCCGCAGGGCTCGTGCGATCGGCAATTCAAAAGCCGCGCGAGATCCACGGGATGCGCCGCTTTGGAAATAGCCGGCGATCTCGGTCACCGCTGACAACGCGGAGCGCGTAGACTTCGCGGGCAAGCGCCGTGGTTGGACTCGGTTGCAGACGCGGCGGGGAGGCACGTGGCCCGTGTTCGTGGCCCGCGCGGGATCTCGGCCCCGCTTGGTGCGCTGGAAGGCGGCCTGGGAGGCCGCCGCAGGCCGAGGGCTGCCCCACGGGGCAACGCACCGCAGCCAAAACGCGGCGCAGATACGCCCCAGGCGTCGAGACGAGTCTCGACGCGGCAGGCAAGAGTGCCTGCGCCACGGAATCGTTTGCGGCGCGCGAAGATTTTCCGGTCCAGTAGTACGTGGACGGTCTCAAGTAGCATCGGGCATTTGTCACAAGCGCCTTGCGCCAAGCTGGGCCGCGCCGGCCTGCGCCGCTCGTCGGCAAGCATCCTTTGCTCTGGCATAATGGTAAACGCTCTGGCCATACCCTTCCGCGCACCGGCGGATGAAAAATCTGGGACCCACGCGGCATTCGAGGCTTAACGAAGCCGTCGCGGTAGTGTATCTGTTCACTGGCCTTTTTGTTTTTATCAGCCTCGCGTCGTACTATCCTTTTGATTCGTCGCTGAATACAGCATCGGCCGGCATCAAGACACTGAACTTGACCGGCCGCGCCGGCGCCTACCTCGCCGACTTCTTTCTTCAGACCCTGGGGCTCGCCGCCTATTCGATCCCTATGTTCATCTGGATTCTGGGTTGGACGTGGCTCCGCTCCCGGCCTATTAGCTCGGCGTGGGCAAAAGCCGCCGGCGCTGCGATGTTGGTGGGCTCAACTTGCACTTTGCTGGGCTTGCTGCTCCCGGAGTGGAGACCCATCGCAAGATTGATTCCCGCGGGCGGCCTTGCGGGGTCGGCGCTGGGGAGCAATCTCACCGCCTACTTCAACCTCACGGGCTCCGTGCTCGTGGCGCTCGCGTGCTGGATCGTTTCGCTGTATCTGGTCTCGAAGTTCGAAATGTCGCGCCTGCCCAAGTGGTTCCGGATTCCGTTGGGCTGGATGAGGTCCCTCGCCCAATGGTTTGGCGACTGGCGCGAGGAGCGAGCCCGACGCGCGCGCTTGCGAGCCCAGGCCCGCGTGCTGAAAAAGAAGCTTTCGAAGGAAGTTAAAACTCCAGGTCCCGAGCCGCAGCCGCCCAGCGAAGAGCCTCCGATCGTGGATCTAGTGTCAGAGGCTGAGCCTTCCCCGCCCCACTCCGTCCCCGTGGAGGAGATCCCTATCCGGACGTTGGAATCGAACGAACCGCCGTGGGAATCGCCCGAGCCCGCCGCCCGGCCGGCGCCGACCCCTCCCATGCAGGCGTCCCGGCGTGCGGAACGAACCCAATTCCGCCTGCCGCCCACCGACCTTCTCCAGGAGCCCGCGGGCCGCAGCGCCTACGATAGCCAGGAGTTGAAAGAGACCGCCGTCCGAATCAAGTCGAAGTTCGAAGAGTTCAACGTGCTGGGGTCGGTGGTTCAGATCAATCCCGGACCCGTCGTGACGACGTTCGAATTCAAGCCGGAAGCGGGCATCAAGTATTCGCGCATCACGACGCTCACCGAAGACCTGTGCCTGGGCCTCCAGGCGGAGTCCATCCTGATCGAGCGAATTCCGGGAAAGCCTACCGTGGGCATCGAAGTGCCGAATTCCAAGCGCGAAGTGATTGCGCTCCGCCAGATTCTGGAGTCGGATGAATTTCTGAACTCCCCTTCGCCGCTCACGGTGGCGCTGGGCAAGGATATCAACGGCCGCATCAAAGTGGCCGCGTTGGATTCGATGCCTCATCTGTTGATCGCCGGCTCGACGGGCGCCGGAAAAAGCGTCATGCTCAACTCGCTCATCATGTCGATCCTGTACAAGGCCACGCCCAACCAAGTGCGCATGATCATGGTCGATCCCAAGCGGCTGGAGTTCGGACTCTACGAAGGCATTCCTCATCTGCTGACGCCGGTGATCACGGACGCTAAGAAAGCCACCAACGCCCTACGCAACGCCGTGCTGGAAATGGAACGCCGGCTGAAGCTGCTGGCTTCGCAGGGAGTGCGGAACATCGAGCAATACAACCGCAAAGTCCGGCAACTGGAGTCGCAGCCACGCAGCCTGTTCGAGCAGGAAGGCGGAGAAGAGGAAGAGCTGGAGCAGATTCCCTACGTACTGATCGTCATCGACGAGCTGGCGGATTTGATGATGCTGGAGCGCGCCAACGTCGAGGAGAGCGTGACCCGGCTGGCGCAGATGGCGCGAGCCGTAGGAATGCACTTAGTGCTGGCGACGCAGCGCCCGAGCGTGGACGTGATCACGGGACTCATTAAAGCCAATTTTCCATCGCGCATCAGTTTTCGGGTGGCCACGCGCGTCGATTCGCGCACCGTGCTCGACGTGATGGGCGCGGAACATCTGTTGGGCAAGGGCGATATGTTGTTCCTGCCGCCCGGCTCTTCCCGCCTGGTGCGCGTCCATGGTTCCTATATGAGCGAGTCCGAAACCAACGACGTCGTCGAGTTCTGGAAGAAGCAGGCCGCGCCGGAATACGATCAGAGCTTCCTGATCGCGCCACCTTCGGAGGACGAGGAAGACGGCGAGGAGTACGACGGTCCCGAGGATCCGATGTACCAGGAAGCCGTCCGAGTGGTCTGCGAAATGGGCAAAGCATCGACATCGACGCTGCAGCGCCGCCTGCGGCTGGGCTATGGCCGCGCCGCGCGAATCCTGGATATGATGCAGCGCGACGGCATCATCGGACCACCCGATGGCAGCCGCCCGCGCGATGTGCTCAAGCGTCCGGATTGGCTCGAGGAAATCGAAAACCAGTTCAGGTGATATGGGTGATGCGGATATGATCGCAGGGGATCAGACCCGGCTGGAAGAGTCTGTTTTTTCAAGGTCGCTTCGCTGGACAATAATGACGAGCGCGCCTAGAGTAGGGCCTATTGGCCCGATCGGTGCGGCGACAGAAAACCCGAGCCAACCCCTTTCCAGAGGAGAACGTAATCGCAGTCCATGGTCTTCGCCTGCATGAAAGCAAGACTTGTGAACAACACTGTTTCCTTGAAAAGCTAGGAGAGTTCGGCTGCTACAAGTCACCCATGAAAATAATGTTGAGCACAGTTTCCCACTTCACGCTCGTCGCGATGTTTGCCGCTCTTGCGGCGCCCCTCTCCCGCGCCCAAACCGACGCATCTTGCCCCAAGTGTGCGGAAGGGAACGCCCCGCAGGAGCCTTTCCCCATCTTCGGCAACACGTACTACGTCGGCACTCACGGGATCTCGAGCATCCTGCTCACGTCTCCTCGAGGTCACATGCTGATCGACGGCTCCCTCTACGCCGCGCCTCAGATCGTCGGCCACATTCGCCAACTCGGCGTCAACATCGAGGATGTTAAGTGGATCGGCAACTCGCATGTCCCCTTCGATCACTCCGGAAGCCTCGCCGAGTTGCAGCGTCTCAGCGGAGCGCAAGTTGCCGCCAGCCCCTGGAGCGCGGACGTCCTCACCAAAACCGGCGTCGGCAAAGGAGACCCGCAGTTCCGTGATCAACGCCCCACTCCCTTAGTGCACGACGCCCACGTATTGAAAGATGGAGAAACGCTGCACGTCGGAAGTCTTGCCATCAGCGCGCACTTCACGCCGGGTCACACCCAGGCGGCACGAGTTGGACCTGGCGATCCTGTGAGAATGACCGTTGCCTGTCCATCGTCTACTCCGACAGTATGACTTCGGTTTCCTCCGATGACTATCGCTACTCCGATAATCCGGTTGCCGTCGAAGGTTTCCGGAAGAGTTTCAAGTTCCTCCGGACCGCCCCGTGCGACAACTTGCTGACCGCGCATCCGGCATTCTCCGGCTTGTGGACGCGCCTCGAGCGGCGCGAAAAGGGGACCTCGAACGCGATGATTGACGCCGGCGCCTGTAAGGTCCTCGCCGATCGGTCTGAAGACCAACTACGCCAGCGCCTAGCCTCGGAACAGAAATAAACGGCGACATCGCAAACCGGGAGCCCTTTGTTGAACTCAAATAACGTCGAGCATCCGGTCGTCGAAGTGATACGGGGGCGCTTATCATGGCTTCTCTCGCGACAGGCTGGATCTGGGCATCTGGGGTTGCTATTGAACCAGGCAACGCCCACCGCGTAAACTCACGTCTTGCACGACGCCAGCTTTGATCAGGCCAATGTGGGCGACTTTCGCGAGGCGCGCAAGGTCGGCCGCATGGGAGTTCCGCCTTTGCGCCTGGAGATCATCACTTCCGCGTCTGGCGTCGAATTTCCAGATTGTTACTCGCTGCGCCTGGAGGTGTTGCTGGACCAAGTTCGCGTACCCCTTATCCCACCTCGACAATCTCAAGCGGAACAAGGCGCCTGGCCGCCTAAAAGATCATCTGGATCTTCAGGAACTTCCCTAAACCTGCATGGGCGAAAGCAAAAAATGGCGCGCGGAAGGATTCCGCGCGCCGCCAGGGCAGATTGTATTTTTTTTAAGCGACTACTTTTGAGCGACTGTCACTTTGGGCGTTGACAAATATCCGACAATCTCATCCTTCTTCACTTGGTTAACCACAACTTCGTACGCCTGCCGGCTCTTGCTCGTATAGAACTGCACGGGTTCATTCATAGTCTTGTCTTTCTTTTGCACGCGCCGGTCGTCGGCGAGAATGTCCACGGTATAGCGATTGCGCTTGGGGTCGGAATTCCGCAGCGTCACGACGACGTCGCCGATCTTTTGCTCCGGCTGGCGTTTGCTGAGATCGAATTCGATATAGTTGCGCTCACCCAGCGCGCGCAGAGCTTCCAATTCCTTTCCGTTAGTGGCGATCAGGCCGCTCATCGTGCCCATGTCTCCGATGACGCGCTTTAGATCGGCGGTGGTCTTATCCAGGCCTTCCTGCGTCGACGCCACGCTGGTCTTCACGCCGCTGACGTCGGTGGACACGTCTTGAATCTTCGAATTGGCGGACGCGGTCGCGTCCTTCAAGCTGGCGAGCTCGCCGGTCACCTGCTGCTGCTGTTCTTGCAGCCTGCCCCGAAGCTCTTCGGTTTCCTGCTGCGAAAGCGACTTGGCCTTGTTAAGGGCCGCATTCATGCTGACCATCCGGGACTGCGCGCCTTTCATGGCCGTGTCAAACTCGTCGTTCAGACTCGCCAGGCGCTGGTCCAGGAGCGTTGTCGTCGCCTCGCTGAGCTTCGACACCTGCGCCTGCGTGCTGTCTTGCAGGCTTGCGATCTGGGCTGTTAGCCGCTCGTTCATCTGGTTGGCGCGCACCCAAAGGACTCCGACGCCGACAAGAGCCAAAATCAAGCCTGTCGTGAGAGCGGGAAATGTCCAGTTGTGAGCGCCGGATTCGTCGTGTTTTTGAGAATTCATTTCATCCGGCATGGTGTTACTTTCTCCTTTTCGGTTTCGCAATCGCCCTTTCTTGCGGCGTGCGTTATGCGGGAAATAAAGCAAACGGAGAGCCAACCGGATACGCAAATGGCGCTCTCTTGATTTTCAGAAAGATAAAACGTATCCCTGATTTTATGTACAGACCGGCGGCCCGCTCTTACCGGGACAAAGTTCCCGATGGGCAAAATTGACTGGGCTAGTACCAGCAGAGATTTGCGCGCAGGCGCGTACGCCGGGCGAAGCCCGGCGGCAAAGACTAAAAAGCCAGGCCCCACGCATCAGCGGAACCGCAACCAATACGGTGGCGCAGGCACGCGTGTCGAGGCCGGGCACTGGCGAAGACAAGGGCGCTTAAGGTTTGCCGCCTAGATGAAGGAAGAGAGTCAGGTACCGCTTGAGGTTTCCCGTGATCAAGAAATTCTCGCGCACGTGCTCGTGGCCTTGTTCTCCCAGCCGGCGCGCGATGTCGGGATGCGAAAGGAGAAAGCGGATCTGATAGGCGGCGCCCTCCACCGAATGCGCAAGCAATCCGGTGTGTTTGTGAAGCACCTGCAGGGGAATGCCTCCGGCCGCGGAAGCAACCACGGGCTTTTTCTTCCACAGCGCTTCGGCGACAGTCAGCCCGAAGCCCTCGCGCAGGCTTTTTTGAATGACGATAGTGGAAGCGCGCTGAAGCGCATTCACCTCCAAAGGCGCGGCCGGCGGCAATTCCAATACATGAATGTCGGGATCGTTCGCCGCCTGTTCCCTCACCTCCGCTAAGACCTGGCTGCCTTCGGGATCGTCGGAAGCGCTCCCTCCCGCCAGAACAAGCTGGCAATCGTGATAGCTCCTCACCATCCGGTAGGCCCGCACCACGCCCACGGGATCTTTGAGCCTGTCGAAGCGCGATATCTGCGTCAGAATCGGACGGCTCGGGTCGATTCCATACCTGGCCAGCGTCGCCGAAATAAAATCGGCGTCCAACTCGCGGCACTTGTCCGAAATGGGATCGATAGAGGGGAAGAAGAGATACTGCGGAATCGGAAGCCGCCGCGCGAATTCCGGCGACGAGAAAATAGCGCCGTCATAGCGCGTCACATAAGGCTCCAGGAAACTCCATACCTCCGGATCAGGGCGGGAAAGATCGAGGTGGCAGCGCCAGATCCAGTGGCGGGAATCGTTCTCCCGCCGGCTCTCGATCAGGGCCGTGGGCTGGGGATCGTGGATCACCACGAAACGCCCGTCCAAGGGAAGCTTTTCCAAATTGCGGCGATTGTACTCGCGGAAGATCTCGAACGCTTCCGGCCCCATCGTGAAAGGATCGCCGTGGAGAGCATTGTGGAGCGCTTTGGTGACCTCGAAGAACGGTAGATCGGCTTCCATCACGCGCCATTGAGCGTCCAGACCCAGCTCGCGCATGAGTGGGATCACGCGCATCAAAAGCTCGGCGACACCGCCCCCCACCGCGGTGGAATTCACCATTTCCACCTTCGCGCCTTCCAGGGGAGCGGCCAGAACGCGCAGATCGTCCACCTCGGCGGCGCCCACGATCGGCAGATACCGATCCAGCAGGGCCGCCGCCGGCTCGGGAGTGGGGACGTTTGCTTGCTTCGCGACCGGCGTTTCGGCGACGGTCATTGACTTGCCTCGCTATCGACGATCTCTATGAGCTCCTTGCGGGCGCTGTCGAGCGTATTCGTGTAAATATCGATGCGGTCCGCGCGCTGCGCCAGCCGTTCCAACCCCAGCGAGGTCGCAAACCAGTGCGAAAAGTCGTTGGTGTGAAGATGCAATCGAAGCCGGGAGGCGATGAAGTGGTGATAGAAGGAAGAGTGGCTCAAACGCTCCAGCCCGGCGCGAAAGCCCGGCAGAGTCCGGGCGTCCCACGGAAGCGGCCTGGTCACTTCCACATAGCTGAGGAAATAGAAGGGTTCAAACGCCACCTGTTCCGCCTGCCGGGGATAGCGCTCCACGAATTCGGAAATGATCTTCCTTAAATCGTTTCGCAAATCGGGAATGGAGGTGTAGTCACGCACATCGATGCCGGCCAATCGCTCGGCGAGCTCGGGTTGATTCAGGCTTTCCAGCACCCACTGAGCGAAATCGTTGGAAAACCCCTCCCTAAGGAAGTGATAGCGCCCCAGGCTCTGGAACGTATGGCTAAAAATAGCCGCGTCAGAAGCTTGTTCCGAGCAGGCGTACAATTCCGAAATCGAGTTGGCCTTTTGACGCTCGATCAGAGTGATGTAGGAGGCGGTGGCGAATTGAAAGGGCGTCTTCGCGGTGATCATGTCATCTCAGAGCAGCGGAGCCGCAACCAAGCGCCGGGCAAAGCCCGGCGGCAGGCCGAAAGCCAGGCGCCACATGGGCCATTCTTTGAAGAAACTCGCGCACCTCGCCCGCGCCGGAGAGATGATAACGGGCGTGCGTAAGACAGGCGGCCCCAACGCGCACGGTCACGCCATCCGTCAGAGCGGCGAAGGCCGGTTCATCATTCCGGTCGTCGCCGACATAGATGGGAAGCGCTCGGCCGCGCAGTGGCGCCATGAGCCGCTTCACCGCCGCGCCCTTATCCGCTAAAGCCGCGGGAAGCACCTCGGAACAGCACTTTCCGCGGCGGACTTGCAGGCCGCCGCCCACCGAAGCGACAATTTCCCGGATCGTCCGCCGCGCGCACAGAGCCTCCGCTTCCGGCGCGCCCCGATAGTGGACCGTCAGCGCATGGTCCTTGTCTTCCACCCAAACATGGGGAGATCCGGCCACCAGTGCCCGCATCCATCCTCCCGCGCATGCGAGCGCTCTAGCCGTTTCAGGATTAAGGCGCGCTTTCGAGCTTGTTTCCCAACCGTGCAGCCCAAGATATTCGATGCCGGCGACGGCCACCCGCGCGCGAACGTCTGCCCGCCGCCTTCCGCTAACCACCCAGATGCGAAAACGGGGACTTCGAGCCAGAGTTCTCAACGCCTCGCGGGCGGAATGTTCCAGCGAGACCTGGCTGGGCCTCGGTTTGATCCGGGCCAGCGTCCCGTCGAAGTCCAGGAAAAGCGCGATAAGCGGCGAGAAAGACAACCGTTCCGCAATTTGACTCCAACATTGGAACAAGTGCGGCATGTTTCGTCCAGCGACGAGTCATCCCCTGCGTGCAGCGGCGTTCACGACCAATGTCGGCTTACGGATGGAACTGGAGGTTCGAATCTCGCACAGCTCGCCGATCAAGCTCCCCGCCCACCTATAAATGTTGCGCTCCCGGACCGTGGCCCGCATTCGTTGCATGCGGATGCGACGCTCCTCCGCCGGCATTTCCAGCGCCCGCTGGAGCGCGCAGGCCAGCTCGCCGGTGTCGTAGGGATTCACCACCAGGGCGTCCGCGAGCTCGTGACTTGCTCCCGTAAACCGGCTCAAGACCAATACGCCCTGGTCGTCCCAGCGCGACGCCACAAACTCCTTCGCCACCAAATTCATGCCGTCATGCAGAGAGGTCACTACACAAACGTCGGCGGTGCGATAGTAGGGCAGAATTTCTTCGTGACTGTGCTGACGCGTGAGCAGGACAATCGGCTTCCATTCCGCGGTTTGAAAGCGCCGGTTAATGCGCTCCGCTTCGCTGGTCACCTCCTCCATCAAGTCCCGATAGCGCGGAATATTGGTCCGGCTGGGAGAGCCGATTTGAACGAACGTGAACTCATCTCGGTACGCGGGCGATTTCTCAAGGAACTGCTCGATTCCGCGAAAACGCTCCGGAATGCCTTTGGTGTAGTCGATGCGATCGACGCCGACGCCCAGAAAAGACGCCCGTACACCGAGCCGGCTGAGTAGCCGCGAACGCTCCAAATAAGGCAATTCCTGATTTGCCGGCTCGTCTGGATCGAGCGCCACGCTAATAGGATGCGGACGAACCAACGTGACGTGGGAGGTGCGGCTCACCGAGAAACGCTCCCAGTCGATCTGCGACTCCAGGTTCCGGTCCACCGTTTCGAGGAAATTATTGCAGTGGGCCTGAATGTGGAACCCGATCAGGTCCGCGCCCAGCAATCCGTTCAGCAGGTCGCGAGCCCATGGGCAGATTCCGAACGCCTCCGAATTAGGCCACGGGATGTGCCAGAAGATGGCTACGCGCGCGTCCCGCCTCCGGTCTTTTATCATCCTCGGCAGGAGCGCGAAATGGTAGTCTTGGAGCAGAATAACGGGATGGTCTTCGCCTTCTATTTCTTCGAGCAGCGCCGTGGCGAACTTTTGATTCACGGCGCGGTACTGGTCCCAATCGTCGCTTCGAAATAATGGCCTGGTGTGCGCGATATGGCACAGCGGCCATAAGCCCTCATTGGCGAAGCCGTAATAAAACCCTTGCTCCTCTTCCTTCGTGAGCCAGACTCGCCTCAGCGTGTATTGGGAGTGATCAGGCGGCACACGCAAACGTCCGGACTGATCGGCGGTTTCCTGGTCTGCGCTGCCTGTAGCCTGCGCGATCCAAGTGCCGTCGCAGGCGCGCAAGACCGGCTCCAGCGCCGTGACCAATCCGCTGGCGGGGACAACGCACTCGATCCCGGACGCCCCATGCCGGTGCTCGTAAGGCTCGCGGTTGGAAACGACCACCAGATGGTCTTCGCGCAAGCGGCTTTGCACGAAAACGCGCAGACGCTCCGAAGTCCAATTCGACTCGCCGGATTCCCTTAAACGGGCTTCTTGCTCGGCGGCGGCGCGGGCGGCCGCCAAGCTTGACGCCAGCCGCCAGACCTCCTCTTTGAGCGGCTCAAAGTCTCCGGCGGCAGGATCGGTCAGAAGCGTGGAGGGCGGCGCCCCCGCCGCGGCGCCGATGCGCTGCTCCCGCAGCCACTGAGTGATTCGGCGCAGGGGCCTCCCCAAGCCCCAGCGGATGGTTAACAGCGTGATGAGCGCGATCAGGGCCGTCTGCACAGCCACGCCGATCAGAGCGTGCTGCCATAGCGTGATGGTCTCGAGGTCGATGTAGCTGGAATCGTGGAATAGCGCCAGCACTCCCACCGTCTCGCCGTCGCCGTTTCGCAGCGGCAACGCTACTACGTGCGCGGGCGTCTTGCCCAAGGTCGTAAACTCGGAGTGAGTCTGGCTGTCGGCCAGCGCTTGGGTTACTGCCTCGGGAACGGCGCCGTTCAGGCGCGCTGTCAGACCCACGCTCGACACCAGCGGCTCGGACTCCGCACCATACACCGCGGTTCCCGCGACCACCTGCTCTCGCTCCTGGTAACGATCCACCAAGCGCTGCAAATCGCGATAGGAACGGCTGGCGACCAGAGGCTCGGCAGATTTGCCCAAGCTTTCTGCCAGAACTCGCGAGTGGCTCTCCAGTTCCTGCTTGAGTCCGCGTGTCTCCTGGCGCGTTTGGTAGTCGGCGATAATCAGCGACACACTCGCGACGCCCAAAATAAGCGCAAGACACAGGCGTGAAGTCAGACTCATACCCGCTCCGCCCAAAAATGGGCAATTCTAGGGCCTGTCTCCCTATGATGTTGAATAGACTAGAGGGGGCGCGCGGCGCATGGGGTGGTTTTTACATGCTTTGCTCAAAAAGTACAATATGGTCAAAGTTACGGCCCGCTCCGCAAGCCGCCTGGAG
>DASQJB010000513.1:0-10194 GCA_035631295.1 Bryobacteraceae bacterium
TTTCCGTCGCCGGCGCAGACCGGAATTCATTGCTGAGTCATATCGTGTTCTCCGCCGAACGCACCGCGATTCGCGACGTCTACGTCGCCGGCGAGCCGCTGTTGGAAGACGGCCATCATCCGTTGCATGAAGAGATCGTCCGCCGGTTTCAGGATGTACAGCGCAGGCTTTGGAGCGCGGCATCATGAAGCGCACCCAGGATCTCCTTCTCGACCTGGTGGCGATTCCTTCCGTCTCCCCGATGAGCAATCAGCCGGTGATCGATTATGCGATCGAGCATCTCGATCCGCGCATCTGGCGATTCCGCTGCGATTCGTATGTGGACGCCGCGGGAACTCCCAAGACGAATCTCATCGCCCTAACTCAAAATGCCGTGAAAGACCGCGCTGAGTTGGCGTTCCTCTGCCACACCGATACGGTCCCATTCGACCCGGATTGGCCGGAGGCCGTCCATCCCGCGCTTCGATGCGGCCGCATCTACGGCCGCGGCAGTTGCGACGTCAAGGGCTATCTAGCCTGTGTGCTGGCGGCGTTGAACGACTTCGACATGGAGTCCTTAGAGAAGCCCCTCGCGCTGATTCTCACTGCCGACGAAGAGGTTGGCTGCTTGGGCGCCAAACGCATAGCCGCCCAATCGGCTATCCACGCCCGATATCTGCTGATCGGAGAGCCGACCGGGCTCCAGCCCATCCGCGCAGGCAAAGGCTATTCGCTTGCCACAATTACGGTGCGCGGCCGAGAAGCTCACAGCGCCTTCCCCTCCAAGGGCCATTCCGCAATCTACGACGCCGCCCGCGTGATTTCCGCCTTGGAGCGAATCGCCAAGGAATTCGAGAAATGCGAGAATCGCGAATTCGATCCTCCCTTCACCACGCTCAACGTCGGCTTGATCCACGGCGGCTCAGCCAAGAATATTGTTCCCGGCGAATGCCGCTTAGTGGTTGAGTGGCGTCCCATTCCCGGCCAAGCTCCCAATCTCGTCCCGAACCGCATCAGAGAGGAGCTGGCCGCATTGGATGCCGATCTCGACGTCCAGCGGATGGATCCCGCGTTCACGCCCTCGGTGACCGGCGATCTGGCGCAGTTTCTCGCAGCGGCGACCGGCGCTCAGCCCGGAACAATCTCTTTCGGCTCGGAAGCAGCCCAGATGAGCGGACTGGCGGATGAAGTCGTGGTATTCGGTCCGGGAGATATGGGCGTGGCCCACAAAACAGGCGAGTTCGTTCCGGCCGCCGAACTCGACCAATGCGTAGCCCATCTCAAGCGCGCCATCGCTCACTTCTGTTGCTGATTTGTACTACTACGTTTCGTGGCGCAGGCACTCTTGCCTGGCACTCTTGCCTGCCGCGTCGAGACTCGTCTCGACTGCGCGAGGCCCCGCGCCCCGCCCGTCACTCCTGCGGCAGTAGAAATAAGAGTGAAAGCCGCGACGGCGACGACGGCCACGAAGGTCTCGCGGTTATGCATGATCAAGAGATGATTCCTTTAGAGCAGTATGCCCGATTTCGAGGGCGGGAGCGCTTCTCAGCAATTTCTCGCGACTATTGAATCTTGGTAAAGGTTTCCGGACCACCGCCAATACCCTTACCCTTGCCGCCGCCAGGACCCTTGCCGCCTCCGAATCCACCGCCGTTGCCGGCCGACACCATCCGGCGCAACGCCGAATAGGTCCTGCCATCATCGGCTAAAGTCCACTCATCGTGCCATTTCATGCCGGTGGGCATCGTAGTATCGACGACCAGTTTGTTGCCCTCCATCTTGCCTGTGGCTTTGGAGTCCTTCCAGACGCCTTCCGTCATGGTGATTTCCTGGCCTTGGGTGGGATATTGACGCAGGATCACCCTCCCATCGGTCTGCGTCTCTTCCATGTACACGATGCCTTCCTTAAAGGTCAGCTTGCGCACCTGCCCGTTGTCGCCCTTCCACGTCCCGTTGAACTTTGAGCCGTCCTGCGCCATCAACAGGAAAGCGGCCGCGCTCAGGCCGACCGTTGCCAAGAACATCGTTTTCTTCAGATTCTTCATAGAGGGCGTCTCCTTTCGATGGAAGCGTGCCGGACGGACGCTCGTGTCGCCGGTTCTAAAAGGCGGCAGCTAGCATCGCTAAGTTACCACACATTTCTGCACGAAATAGCTATTGTTAGCGAGCCGCTAAGGGACAAAGAATTTAGACCAAACCGCCCTTCGCTATCGTCCTCAATTAAGAGGCTTACTTCTATGTCTTTGGTCCGCGACCAAGACCCAACTGTAGCGGGAGATATCAGCGAGCGTGAAATCCACGCCCAGCTCGATCGCATCCTGCAAAGCGCGATGTTCAAAAACTCGGAGCGTCTCCAGCGCTTTCTGAAATTCGCCGTCGAATGTGCGTTGGACGGCACGACAGATCAGCTCAAGGAGTCTGTGCTGGGCCGTGTCGTCTTCAATCGCGGCTCTGAGTTCGATCCGCGCACGGATTCGATTGTCCGGGTGGAGGCGCAACGCTTGCGCAGGAGGCTCCAGGAATACTACGAAAGCGACGGCAGGGACGACCCTGTGGCCATCAAGTTCCAACCAGGAAGCTATGTTCCGATTTTCGCGCATGCCAGCGAACTCCAGGTGCGGGGCGGCAAGCGCGACACACGTCCACTGAACCCGCAAACAGTAGCCGTTCTCCCCCTCCAAAATCAAAGCGCCGATCCGGAGCAGGACTATTTCTGCGAGGGGATCACGGACGACATCATTTACGCCCTTAGCCGTATTCCCGGCCTGAACGTGATCGGCCATACCAGTGTTTTCGCTTTCAAGGGCGTTGCCCAGGATGCACGAGATGTTGGCGCCAAGCTGGGGGCCGGCACAGTGGTAGACGGAACCGTCCGCAAATCCGGCAACCGTTTGAAGATTTTCACAGAGATGATCAATGCCATGACGGGAGAGGTTCGCTGGGCGCAAACTTACGAGCGCCCGATGGATGACGTCTTCGTCGTCGAGGCGGAAATCGCGGAGGCTATAGCCCGAGTCCTGCAGATGACGCTCGCACCGCCCGTCTCCCGAGGGCTTGTTCGCAGTGCCCCGAACATGGATGCGTACCTGCTTTACCTGCGAGGCCGGCATGAATGGAATCGCATGAGCGCGGACGGCTACCGGACTGCCGCCGAGATTCTCGAACGCGCTACCTCTTTGTACCCCTCTTATGCCTCGGCCTATGTGGGCCTTGCTGATGCTTATGGGCGCCTGGCGCTATGGGGACTCGCCCGTCCTCGCGAGGTATTTCCCAAGGCGCTACGCTCTGCTCAGCACGCGCTGAGACTCGATCCCAGTTTGCCCCACGCGTACTCCTCCCTCGCAGTCGCGACAGCATTCTATGAACGGAGATGGGAAGAGGGGCTTGCCCACGCTCGCACGGCAATAGAACTTGAGCCTTCCTATTCGTTCGGCCACCACGTCTACGGTAAATGCTTACTGGCACGGGCAAAAATGGACGAGGCCCACGAATGCTTCGAGCGCGCCGTTGATCTGGATCCCCTTTCCGTCCTGGCGCATCGTACGCTCGGATGGATGCTGTATCTTACACGCCGGTTCGCTCAGGCGGAACAATGGCTGCAAGCGGCCTTAGTTCTGGATCGCGAGCCGGCAGAGACACACTATCTGCTCGCGCACATCTATTTGAGTCAGCGTCACTTCGCTGCCGCTCTCGAGCAGGCGGAGCTCTGCGAGACCGACCCGCCTGACCCGTTAGGTCTGTCTGTGCTGGGAGCTTGCCTAGCCCATCTCGACCGGCGCGAGGAGGCGCTCAAGATTGTCACCACGCTTTCGCGGCTGGCAGAGACCCGCTATGTCGAGTCACGCGCGATCGCACACCTACACATCGCGTTAGGCAACATCGATCAGGCAATCGAGTCTGTCGCCAAAAGCCTAGACGAACGGGAGCCCTTTTCAGCATTTCTCAAACTTGACCCGGCATTCGATCCGCTGCGCGGCGACCCGCGGTTCGGTGAGCTGGTTTCGCGTTGGGGCCTTTGATACTCTTCAGACGGCTCGTCGGTGACGGAAGGGCGACGAAGCGCCATCGCAAACGCCGCAGTCACAACGCTCGCTCGAAAACCCAGCGATTACCTAACGGCTAGCTAGCGGCTACCTAACTTCCTTCGCATCATAGATCCCACTACCATTGGTGGACGGGCCCGAAGGGGCCAGTTTTCACTGATTGAAGTAGGAACTCCTATAATTCATCAGCTTTTCGGGCGGGGAGCCGGACAAAAGCACACTCCGGCGGCTGTCGGCGATGATCCGCCCAATTCTTATGGCCTGGAATACGGCCTTCTCGCTCCCGCAGGAGACAGCCCGCCGCCTTCATATGCTTTGCCCTCCGTGCGCATCCGGGCCACTTCATCGCGCCTGAAGATAGGGCGCGGCCACCATGGAAATTGTGCGAATTGCCAGTACCGAATCGCACCGCTGACGAGCGCCGCGCTCCGGGGCAGGCGCGGATGAGTGCTTCTCCTGTTATGAGAGCATAGATTTCCTAGATTTTCTTCTTGCCGCGCCGCCCAGGACGTCTCTCCTTGGGCGGAACCCGTGCTGCGACATCGACAATCTCTTTTGCTTTCGTCCACAGCTCCGGGTCAATCTCCAGCATGGTCCGGCCTTTTTCGTCCCGCTCGTTCATGATCTCTTTAGCGACCGATTCCAGGACGTCAAGCTCGTCCAGCCAGATTTCCTTACTGAAAAAGCCACGTCGGATCATCTCGCGAATTTGTGCCCAGTCGACATTCGCTGTGAGGCGCAAAGAAGAGGCGTGTATTCTCTTTAGCTCAAGGTTTGACATTTTCGCTGGTTCTTTGCGCGGCATCGCTCCTCTGATGGCTATCTTTCAGCTACTCCCCTAGGTCGGCTTCATCATCGTCAACATCCGTGCTCGGCTGTGTGCCGTTCCAGCGCTTCCCGCGCTGCTGCCACGATGCTGCTTGTGGTCTCCCCAAACTCGACCAACTCCCCGAAATCAGATTTCTTGAGCTTGCCGATGAACCGAGCAAGCTCTCTTGCGTGGCGCGTTGATGATGGGATTCGGCCAGGGCGCAAAGCCTGAGCAGACACGCCTTCTGTGCGCACACGGGTGCGGCTGATTCGGAAATGGACATATTGAGCCAGGACGGATCCGGGCGAATTATTGCATCCAGAACGCTCCTGGCATGCAAGCCCGGACCGAAGCAGATCGTAACAAATCTGCCGTTCTTTTGGCAGTTAGATAGCCGCTAGCTATCCGTTAGATAGTTGGTGACAATCTGCTACGTCGGTGTCGACTAAACAAGGAGTGCCCGGCCCCCCCGGCGCGAAACGGTTTCGGTTGGGCCTGATCCCGGTTTACAACCTACTCGGCGGTTGGAGCCTCTTGTGGCATCTCGCCGCCTGTAGGGGCGGCGGCGGAAAGTCTACCCTCGGCCGGACTGAGGAATGCGAAAAGATCGTCAGCGGCTTCGTTACACAGGGCGCGGAGTACCCTGATCGTTCTAACAGCGCTCCCAAACGGCTTTCCGGTGACCAGAAGCGCGCCCAGGTGAGCCACTGCGTCCGACAGCTCTCGCGATCGCAATGCATAGACCTCAACAAGCCGTCTCAATTCGTCTTGGCTGTTATCATCGTGCACCTGAGGGGCGCCATCAGCCTGATTCGTCACAATCCACATTCCTTTCACCAGGAGCTGCAACCGTTCGTTGGCGTTTTGAGTCCGGAATCGACGTCGTCGAGATGCGCCAACGCCCGAAGAAACTTCGCGAAGGGATGGAACATGTTACTTCGAGTCGGCGTCGCGTGACAGTTACCGGTGGGAAAGTCCAGGCGATCGCAGCGTAGGAAGAACCCCTGCAGGAGCACGTACTTTTTTGCGTTGAAGCATACGGCGCCATCGCCTTCGATGAAATAAGGAGTTCTCCGGGTTAACCACGGGCCCTCGAAGGAAACGTGATGTCCACTCCGCCTGCATGAGCCCGGGCAGAAGCAGATCGTAACAAGTCTGCCGTGCCTTGGGCAGCTAGCTAACCGCTAGCTAGCGGTTAGCTAGCTGGCGACAATCTGCTACATCGGCATCGATGAGACAAGGAGCGCCTGGACTCTTACAAGCGGCTCGCAAGCGGCCGATCTTAACCTAGAAGTCAATCATAGCCATAACGAGCGAGATGACGAAGACCAGTAATGAAACGGAGAAAAAAGAACGCTGCGAATATCCCAACTGTCAAGAGCATTCGATTTCCTCATGCGATGTTTGCGATATTTGCTTCTGTGCGGACCACGGAACCAAACGGCATAAAATTTCGACCGTTTGGGGCAGCGGGTATGCGTCCCTATGCTTGAAATGCGAAGGACCGAATGCCGACGATTAGGAAATTAGTCAGCCGCCGACAGCCAGACTGCTGCGGTAGCCTCAGCGCCATCCAACGGCTCAATGTCACGGCTACCTCCCCGATCTCGAAGCTATAGAACAGTCTCTTCTGACCCCTGACTTGGTAACGCCGCCTCGCCTTCTGACGCCCTCCAAGTTGTGATAAAAATGATAAGGTCTCGCCATGGCGAACATCCGAGTCCAACCTATTGAACCCGCGACTGGTTACAACCTATGAAGCGTTTCCTTTTCGTGAGTGCCCTCCCGGTTTTGGCGGTCTCCCTGGCGCTCCTGCAAACGAAGGCGCAGACTCCTGCCTCCAAACAAGCGCCCGCGCCCGCTGCGGATCTCGATCACTATCGCGGAATGCTGGATGAGTACTGCGTCACCTGCCACAGCACCGCTCTCAAGACAGGCGGCATCGCATTCGATACGCTCGATCTTCAAAAGGCGTCCGATAACGCGGATACCTGGGAAAAAGCGCTCCGCAAGCTGCGCGGACGCCTGATGCCCCCACCCGGCAATCCCCAGCCGCCTCAGAAGGATATCGATTCGTTCGTCGCCTGGATGGAGAATGCTCTCGATTCCCATCCCCAAGGTCCGAAGGCAGGCTATGTTCCCATCCAGCGCCTGAACCGCACCGAATATGCCGCATCGGTGAAAGCTTTGGTCGGCGTGGACGTGAATGAGAAGGATGTCCTGCCTCAGGATATCCGGGTGGGCGGTTTTGACAATATCGCGGCCGCTTTGAGCGTCTCGCCTGCGTTCCTCGATCAGTACATCACCGCCGCCCGGCAGATCGCAAAAATCGCGGTCGGCAGTCCCAGCCCGCGCGTTTCGAATGTCAAGTACGGCATCGCCGCCAATCAAAACAATGATGCTCCGCTGCCTCCAGGCACGCGCGGCGGCGTGAGGTTTAAGCACAACTTCCCCGCCGACGGCGAATATCGCATTAACGTTCTCGATCTTTCCGTGGGCCTCTACACCGGCAGTATGGAGAATGACAGCACGCTGGTCATCATGATCGACGGTAAGATCGTCTTCCGCAAGCCGATCGGCGGACCCGCCGATCTGGAGCTCGCGGATCGCAAGGGAGCCCCGGGGCGCGCCGAGATCATGGAGCGCTTCCAGAAGATTCCCGTCCAGGTTCAGGCCGGAGTACGCGATGTCATCGTAGCGTTCATCGATCGATCCCATGTGGAATCCGACGAGAATGTCGCAAATCCGGCGGGTTTCAACGGCTTAACCGGCGGCACGGCGGTCGCCAACCGTATGGCGCGTCTGGTCGATGGCATCGAAATTCTCGGACCTTATAATCCCACTGGCGTCTCCAAAACTCCCAGCCGCGCGCTCATCTTCGTCTGCGATCCGAAGACCACACCCGAACCCACTTGCGCCAAGCAAATTATGGAAACCCTCGCGCGCCGGGCTTTTCGAAGGCCGGTAACCGCGGACGACGTAGCCCGCCTCATGCCGTTCTATGACGCCGGCCGCGAGAAGGGAGGAAGCTTCGATCAGGGAATCGAGCAGGTGGTGGCGGCTGTCCTCGCCAGCCCCGAGTTCTTGTATCGCTCGATTCGCGGGGTCAAAGCTCGCAACGCCCAAGTGGCCTTTTCAAATGCCGATCTCGCTCTCACCGATCTGGAATTGGCCTCCCGGCTGTCATACTTCCTGTGGAATACCGGTCCGGACGACGAGTTGCTGACGCTCGCCGCCTCGGGCGGGTTAACGAGGCCGGGCGCAATAGAAAAGCAGGTGCGGCGCATGCTGCTGGATCCCAAGGCCTCCAGCCTGGTCACCAGCTTTGCGATGAAGTGGCTGAACATGGCCGATCTCGACGCCGTCCAGCCCAACCCGATGTTGTTCCCTGCCTTCAACGAGCAACTGCGTCACGACTTTTCGACGGAAGCGGAACAGTTCCTCGCCAGCATCCTTTTGGAAGACCGCAGCGTCCTCGACCTTCTGACAGCCAGCTACACATTCTTGAATGAACGGCTGGCCCGCCACTATGGCATCTCCGGGGTCGCCGGCAACCAGTTCCGCAAGGTCGCGCTCGCTGACCAGAACCGGTGGGGAATTTTGGGCAAGGGCGCGGTGCTGCTGCGGACTTCCTACGGCGACCGCACGTCTCCGGTGTTGCGGGGAGCCTGGGTGCTCGACAAGTTAATGGGCACGCCGCCGTCTCCTCCTCCGCCGAACGTCGCGACCAACCTCGATGAAAAGGCCGGTGAAGCGCCCCAGACCATCCGCGCCCGGCTCGAGCAACATCGCCAGAAAGCGATCTGCATGCAGTGCCACGGTGTAATTGATCCGGTCGGCTTGCCGCTTGAAAATTTCGATGCGATTGGGCAGTTCCGAACAACGGACCTCCAGGCCAACAACGCCGCTATCGACGCCAGTACCGTTCTTCCGAATGGAACGCCGATCAATGGCGTTGTGGAGCTCAGGGCGCAACTCGCCGGTCATCCCGCGATGTTTGCGCAAGCGATGACCGAGAAGCTGATGATGTACGCTCTGAGCCGGGAACTGGAGTATTTCGATATGCCGCAGGCCCGCGCGGTGGTTCGCGCGGCGGCGAAAGATAATTATAAGTTTTCTTCTATTGTTTTGGGAATCGTCAATACCGACGCTTTCCGTAAGCAGGGGCCGGCGCCCGCTCCGAAGCAAACCGGAGTGTCCGTCACCGCGAAGCGTTAATACAGAGCCCCCACCGGAGGGAGCGGTTAATCGTAGGGAGACAATATGTTCATCACCAAAAAACACATCGCCCGCAGAACGGTGTTGAAGGCTGCCGGCGTGAAACTGGCGCTGCCCTTTCTAGAGGCCATGGTTCCCGCGGCTACGGCTCTTGCCCAAACCGCCGCGGCGCCCAAGATGCGCGCGGCTTTCTTCTACCTTCCCCACGGCGCGATCATGTACAACACGTCGCACGGGCCGGCAGCGGATAAATGGACGCCGAGCGGCTCCGGAGCCGATTTCAAGCTCAGCCCGATTTTGGCCTCGCTCGAGCCGTACAAGAAGTACGTCACTTCGTTCGGGAATCTGGAGAATGCCGCGACCGCGGGGTCGGTTCATACGTTCACTCCCGCGACATGGCTTAGCGCCACGCGTCCGGATACAGGCGGCCCGCGTGCGCACATGGCCACAACTCTCGATCAGGTGATGGCGAAGTTCATCAGCCAGGACACGCCCCTTCCCTCGCTGGAACTGGCCTCGGAAACCATCGTCCAGAGCGCGGCGGGCGGCGGCGGTAACTATACCACTCTTTCCTTCCGCGACGCGGAATCGCCGCTGCCAATGGAATACAATCCGCGGAAAGTCTTTCTGCAGTTGTTCGGCGAGGGCGACACGCCGCAGGAGCGCGCATCCATCAGCCGCCAGACCAACAGCATCCTCGACCTGATGCTCGACCGCACCAAGAAGCTCCAGAGCGATCTCGGAAGCGGCGACCGCGCCACTCTTGATAGCTACCTCGAAAGCGTTCGCGAGATCGAGCGGCGCGCGCAGAAGGCTGCTTCCAAGGATCTTGGCAACCTCAAAATTCCGGATGCTCCGGTGGGAGAACTGGAAGATTTCGCTGCGCAGGTGAAGTTGATGTTCGACCTGCTGGCTCTTGCCTTCCAGGCCGACCTCACTCGCGTGGCTACTTACATCATGGTCGCGGAAGGCACCAACCGGACTTACAATCACATCGGCGTCCCGGACGCCTTCCACCCCGTATCGCACCATGCCAACGATATCGAGCGAATCAATAAACTGGTCAAAATCCAAACCTGGCATGTGGAAAAATTCGGCGAGTTCGTTAAGAAGATGGCGGAAACGCCCGATGGGCAAGGGACG
>DASQJB010000514.1:0-15759 GCA_035631295.1 Bryobacteraceae bacterium
CGCCGGTGATCGCGGCATAGCTTCCGGCGCTCAGACCGCCCTTGAAGCCTTCGGGGCCTTCCCGCAACATCCGCAACACGGTTTTCTCCTGCCTTGGATTAAGTTGCCCCCGCAGCCGGTCGAGCAGGCGCGTCTTTTCGAGGAGGAATTCGACTTGGGCTGTCACTCGCCGTTGCGCTTCGATTGCGATGCCGGCGAACCACGAAAGCCATGCCGTCACTTCGTTGCTCTTGTTTGCAGCCTCCAGAGCAGCGTAATAGGCTTTCCGACGCAGAAGGATCGTCGCCGCAAGAGCGGAGAGCGGCGGCTGGTGGAAGCCTTGCGTCAATGCCTTTTCCGAAATGGCTCGGCCAATTCTGCCGTTGCCGTCTTCAAAAGGATGAATGGACTCGAAATAAAGATGCGCGATTCCCGCCCGGGTGAGCGCCGGCAATGGGCTGGCGCCCGAAGGACGCGTCTGGTTGAACCAATCGAGGAAGCGAGCCATCTCTTCCGGTATCTTCGCGGATGGAGGAGCCTCAAAATGCACCCTCGGCTCTTGAATCGGTCCCGAGACTATTTCCATGGGATCGCCGCCTGCGCGATAGCGGCCGATATCCCGGAGACCGCCCCGCCGCTCGAACAGCATTCTGTGCCAGGAAAACAACGCCTCATCCGACAAGGGTTCCGCATACGAGCGATAGAGCTCGACCATCACCTCTGCTATAACTTGTTCGGCGGGTCTGATCCGCCGCTGATCTGTGGCCAAGCCGAGCTGCCTGCGAATCGAAGATTGGACGCTGGCCGGGTCCAGCATCTCGCCTTCGATTTCGGATGTGGTGACCGCCTCTGTGCTGAGCGCATTGACCCTGAGTTGCTCCTGGTCTGGATGCCGAAGGTATCTGAGCGTCCCCGCAAGCACGCCTGCCCCCACTAGAAAATGCTCTTCCGCCTGGCGCAAGCGAGCCGCATCCCAGGAGAAATTTGGCCAGTCGGGTTGTTGCCAGTTCCAGGCCATGAGCGATAGGCCAGACCCCTATCGCTCATAATAGCTTAAATAATGAGTGATAGGGCGGATTTCTATCACTCAACTCGATCAATCGGCCTAATACGCGTGGGCTGAGCGGTTGTAGAAGGGGTCGGCGCCGGCCTCGATGGTCCCGCCCATGAGGAATTTGATCAGCACGGGGGCGGCACCATTGGAGTAGCGCGACATGAAGCTGACGTGGTGGCCGCGCTGGGCGAGTTCGGCCGCGACCGCTTGCGGGATGCGCTCGTCCAGCATGAGGTCGCCGATATTCCAGGCGTGATTGTCGAAGCTTGAGACCAAATGACGAGTCTGAAAACGCGGGGCCTCGATGGCGTTCTGCGCGTTCATGTTGAAATCGAGGGCGGCTATCAGGATCTGGGTCAGCGCCTGGTCCTGATTGTCACCGCCGGGAGTGGAGAGCGCGGCGGCGGGCTTGCCGTCGGAAAGCCGCGTGACGATGGTCGGGCTGAGAGTGACGCGCGGGCGCTTGCCGCCCGCGAGCTCGTTGGGATTGCCGGGCACCAGCACGAACTGCTGAGCGCGCTCGGTGAGAGGAATTCCCGTATCCCCGGCGATGACGCTTGGCAGCCAGGCGCCTGAAGGCGTCGCCGAAAACACCACTCCGTCGGCGTCGATGGCGTCCACGCAAGTAGTGTCCTTGGCGATGAGCGCATCGTCGATTTTCACGTGCGCCAGCTCTGCCTTCACCGGATGCATGCCGACCTTGCCGTTCAGCGCGCCTGGCTCGAACTCCATCGAAGCGCGATTGCCGATTAGCTTCCGCCGATCCGCCGCATATTCCTTGCCGATCAGCGCCTGCACGGGGAGGTGATTGTATTTGGGATCGCCGTAATAGGTGTCGCGATCGGCGTACGCCAGCTTCATCGCCTCCACGGAGCGATGAATATATTCGGCCGAGTTGAAGCCTGGACGGCCATCATAACCGTCAAGGATGTTGAGAATTTCCAGCATGGCCGGGCCCTGACTCCAAAATCCGGGCTTATAGACTTGGTAGCCGTGATAGGTGGTGGAGACCGGCTCTTCCGGTTGCAGCTTGAAGGCGGCCATGTCCTCGTAGCGCAGCAGGCCGTTGTTAGCCTTGCTGAAGGCGTCGATCTTACGGGCGATTTCGCCGCGATAGAAGTAGTCGCGGACGGCGTCGATGGCGGCTGCGCGGCTGGCTCCGGCGGCCAGCGCTTTCTTCTCCACATCCACCATCGCACGCAGCGTGCGCGCGGTGTCGGGCTGACGGAAAATCTCGCCCACTTGGGGAACCCGGCCGTTCGGCATGAAGTGCGCTTTCGACGTAGGCCACAGATCGAAGAAGCGGCGGCTGTTGTTGATGACAATGGCGCGCAATTCGTCAATGGCGTAGCCGTCGGCGTCTTCGATGGCCGAAGCGATGGCTTCCTGGAAGGACTTAGTTCCGAAATCCCGGAGCGCCACCAGCCCGGCGTCGACCATGCCGGGAACCAGCGCGGGCAGAATTCCAGCCACCGGGATAATTCCTTTTAGTCCGCCCGGCTCCCTCTCCATCATTTCGGCTTCCCCCGGACCGAGTTTGTGATTGCGGAAGAAGTCGGCCGTGGCGAGCTTGGGCATGGTCCCCACGCCCGCAATCGCGTAAACCTTGCCGGCCTTGGTGCGGATGAGGATGGGCGCTTCGCCACCGAGGCCGAAATGTGACAGCTCCGTGACCGACGCCGCGAACATCGCGGCGACGCCCACATCCACGGCGTTGCCGCCGTGATAGTACATACGCATGCCGGCTTCGGTGGCGTACTCGCTTCCGGCGGCCACGGCTCCATGCGGGCCGCGGACGGCTTGCCGCATGGGGTGCTCGGTAAGCTGGCGTTGAGCCAGACCAATGCTCGCGCCAACCATCGTTAATAGGAGTGCTTTTGGGAGTGTCATTTTGGTCACTGGAGGGCCGTCTCGCTCCTCAATTATAATGGTTTTGCTTAAGCCATCCATGAGTGAAATCGCAGATCTGTTGGAGCGTTTCCGTCGCGGCGCCGAGCTTCTTGCTGTTGCCACCACGGGAGCGGCCGGGCCGGAGCTGGACTTTAAACCCGCCTCCGGCAAGTGGTGCGTGCGGCAGATCGTGTGCCATTTGGCCGATACGGAAGCGGTCTACCTGATGCGGCTGCGCCAGGTTTTGGCCGAGGATGATCCGGTTCTTCATTCCTTTAACGGGGACGCCTGGGCCGAAAACCTGGATTACGGAAGACGCAAGATTTCGCAAGCTCTGGAAACCTTCCGCGTGCTCCGCGCCGAGAATTATGAGCTGCTGAAGGGGATGCCCGAGGAGGCATTCCAAAGATCCTGCACGCATGCGGAAGAGGGACGATGGACTCTGCGCGACCTCGTGCTGAACAACGCCCACCATCTCGAGGACCATGTTAAGCAGATCCAGGTTGTGCGGGCGGCCTACCGGGAAAGCCGGGCCAAGCAAGCCGTAGGGTAAGAACTCACACCGCCGAACGCTGAGTCGCGCAATCGTGCCCATGCTCATGCCGCAAAAGCGCCGTGCGGGCTTCGTCACAGGTTTTGCGAGCGCGTTCCGCCCTTTCCCAGGCCCGATTAAACTCGGCGCCGGGGGCAAGAGGCAGCGCATTTAGGGCTTCGCTGAGACCCCTGGCCGCCTGGGCGTACATCTCCACGAAGCCGCGCCACTCTGGGCAGGGCATCTTCCGCGTCCTCCCGGACAGGAACGGTATGGGAGTAGGGGTAAACGCGGATAGCGACATCGAAACCTCTTTCTTCTCGTTCGTCGGAACTTAATCGTTTGTCAGAGTAGATCGGGCGCACGCGCCGACGTGCGTCAAATACTTTTCGACAGGGAAAGGAGCGTCCTTTAGGGGAAAACCGCCACGACGCCCGCAGCCAAAAGGACGTACAGGACTGCACCCTCAGAATAGACCAGATTTGTTTCATCTTCAAATCGAAATTTTCTATTTGATGCTTGACAAAGCCGCTACTACGTGAAACGATATACTACGTAGCACGTAATAAGGCGGATGTCCGATCCCACCCTACTCGTTTTGGCCAGCCTCGCCGATGGTGATAAGCACGGCTACGCCGTGATGGAGGACATTCAGGCGTTCGCGGGGGTTCGTCTCGGGCCGGGGACGTTATATGGAGCGATTACGCGGCTAGAAGAGCGGGGTTGGATCCGGGCCTTGGATTCAGACGACCGGCGCCGGCCGTATCGCTTGACTGCGGAGGGGCGGCGTCACTTACAGGAGCAGCTCAGCGGGTTGTCGGCGGTTGTGAGAACGGGGTTACGGAGGCTGGAGCAGGGGTGAGGCGATTACTCCTTTGTGTAGCTCGGTTGTATCCGGACAAGTGGCGCAAGCGGTATGGCGCCGAATTAATGGCGTTGCTGGAAGATATGCGGCCGCAATGGACGGATTTGTTTGACGTTTTAAGAGGAGGTCTCATGGCGTGGTTTACGTGGTCGAAGGTCGCGGGGTTGCTCGCCCTCGCAGGGCTTGCCGGGGCCTTTAGCGCGACATACATAAGTCAGGCGGCGCGCTGGACATCCGGAGTCACCTTATTTGTCTCCACGCCTGACGGCGCCGCCGCTTTGCAAGGCCTGTCCGAGCTTGCGAAGGATGGCCTCGCCACCCCCTCGCTTGCGGCGATCATTCGCAGCCACGACCTCTATAAAGAAAAACGCGCGGGCGCCTCGCTTGATCGGGCAGTCGATCAGATGAGGAAAGACCTGAGAATTCGCACAGAGGGACAAAATGCGATCCGCGTGGAGGTCTCGTATCCCGATCCGGCCAAGGCGCAACTCGCGGCAAGCAGTATTGCCTCAAGCTTTATTGAGCGGAATCTCATGTTGCGCGGAAAAGTGATTGAACAGGGCCGGCATCCTAACGGGATGCAGATCCGGCTCACCGGACCGGCGAGCTTGCCTCATATTCAGGAGGCGCCGAACCGATTGGCGAGCGCGCGCCTTGGACTGGCGCTAGGCGGACTGCTTGGAGGCACAGCCGTTTGGTTCCTGGGCCGCCGGCGCGCCGTGAGCGCGTGATCAGAGCCCTTCCCAGATTGGGAGCAGATTCAACACGAACCCGGCGACTGGCCCCTCGCCCGCGATTTCTCTGACACGGCGGCGCGCCGCCGCCCGGCGGCCCTTGCGATAAACGTAGACGCACTGGTCGCCGTCGATCAGCCATCCGAGCTTGACGCCGTTGACGATCCACTGCTCCATTTTTGCGTTGGCATCTTTGAGACTGTCAGAAGGCGAGAGAACTTCAACCACAAATTCGGGCACAATGCGGAGAAACTTCCGGCGCTGCTGTTTGGTGAGGCGGGACAGGGATTGGTTGGAAACCCACGCGGCATCGGGTGAGAGGCCGGAGCCGTCGGGGAGGAAAAATTGGACGGAGGAGCCAAAACTCCGGCCGCGCCCGTCCTTCCGCGACCATATTCTGAGTTCAGTGATCCCTTCGACGTTTCGATCGTCGGATTCGCCTCCCGCCGGGGGCATGATTAGGATGTCTCCGTTAGCGCTTCGCTCGATGTGCAGATCCCGATTCGCCTCGCAGAACGCCCAGTATTCGTCGTCGGAGAGCCGCTCCGGGCACGGGTTCCACACCACTACGCCGGAGATGGGTTCAGGAAAGGTAACCACCTGCGCCATAGCAGTATTATCGCAATGGGCTGTGGCTGTTCTCACTTTCCGTCTACGGAAAACGCCAGCAGCGCATTGCCAGGCATTCCGCCGGCGGTGGGATAGCCGGAGTTGACGAACAGCATTCCGCCGGCGATGGCGGGACCGGGGCCGTCGAGAGAGCCGCCGCGGGCGGCGGCGCCGTTGACAGTTTCGTATGGCTGGATCGTATCGAAATCCCAGACGATCTTGCCGTCCGCCGTCGAGTACGCACGCAGGTGGCCGTCGACGGACCCCGAAAACGCGATTCCGGGGATTGCAGTCACCGCGGCCGATTGGGCGGGGCTACAGCGCGTGCGATCACCGCAACCGGGCGGAGGCGTGTACCAGACTCGCTGACCATCGGAGAGGCGAAGCGCGAACATTCCGCCACCGCGTTTGGGATCGGCATCGGTGCTGGTGCTAAAGGGAAGCATGATCCGGCCGATATCGGAGAGGGCCACATAGATGTTGGCGCCATCGGAAGCCGAGCCCCACTGCACGCCGCCCATCGTTCCGCCCTGGCCGATGCGCACCGACCAGATCACTTCGCCCTGCTGATCGGGATCGAGCGCATGGACGACGCCCGATTTCTGTCCTGCCATGAGCACTCGCTTGCCATTGGGAAGCGTAAGCAGAATCGGCGGCGAGGCGAAATCCAGGTCGGGGCCCTTGGAGTCGGGGCAGTTGGTTTTGTCGGGTAGACGGCAGGCGGCGGTGTAGGCGTCCTTCGCCGTCATTTGCCGCGTCCAAAGAACCTTGCCGGTCGCCAGATCCATGGCGATGAACGCGTCGCTGGTGCGCGTCGCGGGATCGCTATAGTTATCGCCCGTGGAGGCGTAGAGCGCGTTGCGCTGGGGATCGATAGCAGGGCTGCTCCAGATGGGCGCGCCGGAAGGACCCCATTGCTGCACTCCGGCTTTGCTCTTCTTGGTCGGCTTGGGTGGATCGATGGTGTAGGTTTTCCAGACTTGTTTTCCAGTGGCCGCATCGAGCGCGACCATGCTGCCGCGGAACCGGCAGCACTGATAATCCGGGGAAGCCGCGGCGGCCTCTTCGCCGGAAGCCACCGGCACATAGAGGCGGCCATTGTAAAACACAGGGCTGCCGGTGACGCGAGCGAGGGGAAAATCGTCCACCTTGGTCTTCCAGAACGGCTGGCCCGTGCCCGCGTCCAAGGCATAAGCGTTGCCGGACTGGTCGCCAAAGAACGCGGTAAATCGGGCGCTCGATGCCGTTTCCACGCGCGCGATCGTGATGCCGGTTCGCACGGCGGCCACGGCTTCGAAAAACCAGTAGACGCATCCCGTGGCTGCGCTCAGCGAGTAGACCTTGCCGCCCTGACTGCCCACGAAGATGCGGCCTCCCGCGACGGCAGGCTGCGCATAGGCCTGGATATCTCCGGGAAAGCCGAACGCCCACTTCAGTTTCAAGCGCGGAACTTGATCCGCCGTGAGTCCGGCGGCGGAGGCGTCCTGAAATCGAGTGTTGTTGGTGTTTACGCCCCATCCATTCCAGGCGGGTCCCGAGAGAGCGAAGGCCGACGCGGACGCCCGGCACATCGCCTTGGAAGGTGGAGCAGTTTCCAACGGCTGCGAGAAGGATTTGCCGGTGAGGTATTCCGCGACGGCACGGCGGTCCTGAGCCTTTAGCCGACTGGCCATGGAGATCATAGGACCGGATTCCATGGCCGCCAGCACGCGCTCCGGCGTCATTCCACGAAGAGCGTCGCGGCCGGGGGCGCGGTCGTTGCCGCCGTCATGGCAGGATGCGCAGTTCTGCTTGTATCCGGCGGCGCCATCCTGCGCGGCGACGATCGGCGCAAGGCTGATGAACGCGATGAGGACCAGTTTCATCAGAAGCGGAATTGCGCCACAAGCTGGCCTGTCCGCGGAGGATATTGCACGGTCGAAGTGCCGATCGATCCGAAGCCGGAGACAATTTGCTGGCCCGGCGTGGTGCAGGACCCGTTCGTGCCGCTGGGCAGCTTGCAGACGGGCGCCGCCTGCGGGCTGATGCCGACTCCGCTGATGGTTGGGTTGTTCAAGTACGTCCTGTTAAAGATGTTGGTGAACTCGGCCCGAAGGTTCAGGCTCATTCCCTCGCGAATTCGGAATTGACGCCCGAACCCGAGGTTTTCCACGGGGCGGCGCGCGCCACGGAAGTCGCTGGAGTATTGCGGCCCGCCATACTGCCCCGGCGCCGGATCGGCCCAGGCTGCCGGATTTAATACGAACTGCGTGTTGGCATCGAAGCAGTGGCAATTCAGATCTTTTAGGAAGAGCGGCTGCCCCGTCCGAAACTGGTATTGGCCCGTTTGGAACGTAAGATTGCTGATGGTCCCCGTGGCCAGCGCGGTCGGATATCCGGTGGCGTTGGCGGTGGGCGCGGCTAGGGGTGTTCCGCTAGCGTAATACATGAATGGGGTGAACATCCAGTCGCGGACCAGGAACGACACCGCCTTCGGACCCCACTTGGGAGTCGAGTAGGTGAGGCCGACTCGCATCACCAACGGTTGATCGAGCGACGAAATGGTCTTTGCCAAGGCCCGGTTCTGCACGTCGGCCGTGCCGCCAAAAGTATCCATCGACTTCGACCAGGTGAAGGCCCAATCGAACTGAAGGCCGCGAGCAAACCGCTTGTTCGCCGTCAACTGAAGGCCGTTGTACCAACTATCGCCAAGGGGCGGATTGACCAGACTGATCGAGCCGTATTGCGGCAGCGGCCGCAACGATTGGGCTACCGAAAGGGTGAGAGGGAACCCGGCGAAGGGGATATGGTTCTGGAACTGTTTCGCATTGGCCGAGCCGACCGGGGAAAGCAAAATGGCCAAGTCGGCCTGATTGCTTAGGCTGAGGCCATTTTGACTGAGAATGGCGGAACTGAGGTAGTTGTAATTCGTAAGCGCTGAGCCCACATACGTGGGCCACCAGATTCCCCGATTGCCGATATAAGCGGCCTGCACGACGAGGTCGCGGGCGATTTCGCGCTGCACGCTGAAGCTCCATTGATACTGGCGCGCAGGCCGCCCGGCATTCTGGTCGTAATACTGCGGGCCGGCGCTGGCGTAGACTCCGCCGATCGGATAAAAGCCGGCGTTGAAGTTGGGCCATGCGATCTGAGCCGCGGTCAATGGCGAGCCGTTGATCGCCACGCCCTGCCCGAGAGTCATGATCGGCATGCCGAGATTGGTAGATGGACCGAAGCGGTTCGCCGCCGCGGCGTTTCCGCTGGCCGCGCCGAAAACTTGCGCCACGCCCGTGCCGGTGTATTCCACCCCAAAGCCGCCGCGCAGCACGGTCTTGTCGAGAACCTGATAAGCGAAGCCGAAACGTGGTCCGAAGCCCCATGGGTAATTATTCGCGAAGGAGCAGCCGCAAGTGGCCTGATAGATGGTCGCTCCAGGATGACCCCCGGCGGTCGGATCCGCCAGGTTCGGCGCCAAGTTCGGAGAGCGGCCGTACTGCTCTTTGTACCAAGTCGAGTAGTCGTAGCGCAGGCCCAGATCCAGAGTGAGCTTGCGCGTCACTTTCCAACTGTCTTGCGCATAGAAGCCCCATTGCTGTTTGCCAAAGCGCACCCGGGATTGAGGATCCACTTGGGCGGTATCCGCCGCGCCCAGCAGAAAGCTGGCGTAGGGAAGTCCGATGTGATTCGCTCCGATACTGGCGCCGCTGGTGCTGGTAAGCGTACTCACGGTGACCAAGTAAGGCATCGCCGTCTGCGCGCTGCTGAAGCCATAAGTACCCTGGAGGTTGCTGACGGTGATGGTGTAGCTTCCGTCGAACTCGACATTGCCGCCGAATTTGAAAGTATGGTTGCCTTTCACCCAGGTAAGGCTGGCGATGGAATCCACGATGCTGTAGACGTTGTCGGCGCGGCCGGGCGGGCCAATCTGAGGCTCAGCCGCCGGCGTGGTCGTGCTGCCGAACCCCCCCGCCGTGGCATCGTTGAGGCCGGTGAAGCTGGGAAACGTAGCGGGCCGCGAGAAGGCCTGGCTGCACAAGCCGATGCCTGCGCAGGCATCATAGTCGGGCGTCACGGAAGGCCGCCCCAGGTAGTCCGTGTCGTAGCCCGCGCCCAGGTGGAGCAGCAGAGTCGGGGTGATGGTGTGGTCGTAGTTCAGGCGCTCACGGTGCGAATAGATACCGCCGCCGAAGGTGTAGGAAACCGGTTGAGGCAGCCCGTCTTCGCCGTAGCCGGATTGCGTGTAGGTCATGGTGCGGCTCCAAAAGAAGGAGAGCTTGTCTTTGGGGCCGATGATGTGATCAATCTTGAGCGAAGGCGCTTCCGTGTCACGGCTTACGGGTTCGGTATTTTGAAAATTATTAACCACTCCCGCGGCATTGCAGGGAGGGCCCGCAACGCAGAACGGCAGCGGCAGCATGTTCTGAATCCGCAGCGCGATCGGATCCATGCGGGTGAGCGGAATCTGGTTGTTCAGGAAGGGGCTGGTGACAACCTGGCCGTTGACCACTTGCCGCGTCGTTGGATCGTAAATGGTGTTAGCGATGATGGCGCGGCCGAGCGGATCGGTTCCGAGATTCTTGTTGCCCGCCGCGGTAATCGCTGCACTAAAGTCGCCAGTGCGATAGGCCTGCGTGGGAATGGAAAACGCGGCGGGAAGGAAGTTCTGGTTCTGAAGGAACTGCTCCCAGCTAAAGAAGAAGAAGGTCTTGTCGCGGCCGTTGTAGACCTTGGGAATTCGTATCGGTCCGCCCAAGGTCAAGCCGTAATCGTTGCGACGCTGCGTTGGCCGCAGCAGTCCTCCCGTACCGTTATTGGTGAACGGTTGGCCGGCATTCAAAAATTCGTTCTGGAAGTATTCATACAGCGAGCCGTGGTATTGGTTTGTCCCCGATTTCATGGTGATGTTCATCACGGCGCTGCCGGCCTGCCCGAACTCCGCCGCGTAATTGCTGGTTTGAACCGTCCATTCTTGAATGGAATCCATACCGGGCTGGTTCTGCTGGTTGGCGCCTTGGCCGAGAATATTGGTGCCGTTCATTCCGTCGATCAGCACGGTTTCCGACCCAGACACGCCGCCATTGATGCGGACGGTCGGGCCCGTGAAAGAAGGGCTTGGTTGATAGAATGCGCCGGGCAGCATCGCGACAATGTTGAACGGATTCCGGATGCCCGAAGAGTTCTGCCCCACGGAAAGCAGCGGAAGCGCGTCCATGGTCTGCGTGGCGACGGTGTTGCTTAATTCGCCGCTCTCGGTCTTAAGCAGCGTCGCTTCGCCAGTGACCGTGACAGATTCCGCGGCGCTACCCACTTCGAGCGTGGCGTCAACGCGTATGGTCTGCGCCGCCTGCACCACTAGGCCTGACCGGACGTACTTCTTGAAGCCGGAGACCGTGACAGAGAGCTGATATGTGCCCGCAGGCAATTGGACGATGGTGTAGTTTCCGGTTTCGGATGCCGCCACTGGATATACGGCGCCGGTGTCGGTGTTCCGGGCTTCCACGGCGGCGTTGGCGACCACCGCGCCCGCGGGATCGGAAATCGTGCCGGTGATGGTTCCGCGATCGCTCTGAGCAAACGCGGCCGCAGAGCAAACGAAAAGGAAAGCAAGAACGGACTTGAGCATCTTAACCCCCTGGCTCGCGCGGCCTAAGCCACGCGGAGTGGAGCAAGTATATCAAAGAAGCGTCGGGTCGGGAACGCGCATTTGGCAGGGTTGGCGGGGTCGGCTATGGGCATTCGGTTTTCAGCCATGAGCTATCGGCTTTCGCTTCAGATGTAGCGGCAAATGGGTTCGCTCCGAAGCCAGAAGGATCGGCTTTCGTTTGTTCGGGTTGCGTCGAAGAAATGGGTTCGTTTGGCACATTTTCGTTTGGTTCCTGCCGGTCGCCGCGACAGGGGCTAAAGCCCGATTTCTTCCCAGAGCTTTTCGGCACGTCGGAAGCCGTGCCCTGATACAAACGACGCACCACGGGGAAAGGCTTTTCCACGGGCGGGTAGTTGCGTAGGGGGTGGAACAGGAGGGTTTGCATTTTAACTACTGCCGGGGAATGCCGATCAGCGTCTTCCGATCAGCGCCTTCCTTGATATACTCCCGAGTGCGCCAACCGGGCGCTGGAGCCGGACAAATGAAGCTTTGTTGGCTTTTCGTGATCGCGCCCCTGGCGACGCTGGCGGCGGACGATCCTTATGCGGCGCAACTCTTCCAGAAACATTGCGCCGGATGCCACGATTCCGCGACGGGCGCGAGCGGACGCATTCCGCAAATCGCGGTGCTGAAGACGATGACGCCACTCGCCATTCAGAAGACGTTGGAGAGTGGCGTGATGAAGGCGCAGGCCGCGCCGCTTTCAGGGGACGAGCGACTAAAAATCGCCAACTTTATTGGCACGGCAGTGACGCTGGAGCGGAGGCGGGAGGAGATCGCGAATCCGTGTCCCGCGGGCGCGGGTTGGCTCGACGGACCGTCGTGGGGTAGTTGGGGCGGAAATTTGCAGAACACGCGGTTTCAATCGGCGAAAGACGCCGGCCTCACGGCAAACGATTTGCCGAAGTTGAAACTGAAATGGGCGTTCGCGTTTCAAGACACCTCGACATTGCGCTCGCAGCCCGCCGTTTATCGAGGCCGGGTGTTCGCGGGCGGACAGGACGGCAGCGTTTACGCGCTGGATGCGGCGAGCGGTTGCGTGCATTGGACCACGGCAGTGCAGTCGCAGGTGCGCTCCGGCATCACGGTGGGCGAAGCGCGAGGCAACGCCGCGGTGTTCTTCAGCGATTCCGCGGGTTTCGTTTATGCACTGGATGCCTCCAACGGCCGCGAATTGTGGAAAATGCGGCCGGACGAACATCCGGCATCCACGGTGACCGCGACGCCGGTGTTTCATCAGGGGCGGCTCTACGTAGGGGTGGCTTCGCGCGAAGAGGCTTTGTCGGTAGCGCCCGCTTATGTTTGCTGCACCTTCCGCGGGAGTGAGCTGGCGCTCGATGCGTCGACAGGCAAGCAGTTATGGAGAACATACACCATTGCGGAACAGGCCAAGGCGCGGCCGAAAACCAAGCATGGCGCGGCTGCGTACGGTCCTTCCGGGGCGGGCGTTTGGACATCTCCGGTGCTCGATCCCGAGCGCGACACAATGTACATCACCACCGGCGATAATTACTCCGATCCCTCAACCTCCATGAGCGACGCGCTGGTGGCGCTGCGCATGTCTAGCGGAGAGATTCTTTGGTCCAAACAATTCACGGCGAAGGATGCGTGGAACAGCTCCTGCCAGCTCGCTGGCAAAGTGAATTGTCCGGACTCCGACGGGCCGGATTTCGATTTCGCCTCCTCCGCGATCCTGGTCTCGCTTCCCAACGGCAAGCGCGCGCTGTTGCTCGGGCAGAAGTCCGCCGTCGTCTACGCGGTGGACCCGGACCGGCGCGGGCAGATTTTATGGCAGGGGCGCATTGGCGAGGGTGGCACTGTGGGTGGCATCGAGTGGGGTTCAGCGACCGATGGGCGCAACGTTTACGTCGCGCTGAGCGACATTCGCTTCGATTTGCAGCTCAAGCCTAACAGCAACGATCGTGTTTACGATCTGAATCCGGCGAAAGGCGGCGGCATGTTCGCGTTTCGCGTGGACAATGGCGAGCGCATGTGGCAGACTCCGCCGCCGGGTTGCGGCGACCGAAGGCCGTGCAGCCCCGCGCAATCGGCCGCAGTGACGGCCATTCCGGGCGTCGTATTTTCGGGCGCGGAGGACGGCCATTTGCGAGGATATTCGACAGCCGATGGAAAAATCCTGTGGGATTTCGATACGGCCCGCGAATATAAGACGGTAAATGGCGTACCCGGGCGCGGCGGCGCGATCGATGTCGCAGGGCCAGTGGTCGCGGGAGGGATGCTGTTCGCCCTGTCCGGCTACCCGGCCCGCGGAGGCTTGCCGGGCAATGTGCTGCTTGCCTTCGGATTAGAGCAGTAGCCTCCTACGTTTTGACTCTGGTGTCGTAAAGGAAGGGGCGCAGATGGCGGTCCCCGATTGGGTTCCAGCTCCCTGCGCCCTACCTGTGAGCGTCCTGCCCGTTTTGTCGTGTTTTACTGTACGTTCCGTAAGGGACCGTCGAGGTTTGGGAAATTGCTCGTATTCAAAACTTGGATCCCGGCATCGTGCTCACCATTGAACGGTGTAACGCCATCCGGACATCCGTTCTTTCGAGCGTCGTCTCGAGAATTAAACCACAAGCCGAGGTGGTACATCTGAATCGGGTTGAAGGGCGGATTCATATTGGCGTTGGGGAACTGCCCGCTGTTGAAAACAATCGGCGCAGGCGCAACGCCCACCGCAACGGAAAAGGTTTCGATGCTAAAGCGGCCGATGAACCGCTGATGGCCGCTTCCTGTCTCGTCGGTCTCGATATCGCCCTGATACCAGGCAATCCCAAACGGTGATACAGGGATCTGGATGACGAAGAAGTCGAAGTCTGTATTGGGTGGAAGCCCGGAAACCGCCACGTCCATGATCTCCACCGGCCCCGTTGGAGTGATCTTTACAGTAGCAGTGGCGTTCGGCAAACAGGTTCTCGCGCCAGCCGAGACAACCATTTTGAACGTGACTGGGCCGCTCGCCGCCATCGCGGATAGCGGGAACATTGTGACCAACAAAGCAAAGGCAGCCGCAGCCGCCCATGATTTTTCTCTCTTAACCATTTCAAACATTTCCTCCTTTTTGCTAAATGATGAGACGTTTGAACCTCACCAAACGGAACTAAGATCCAGAAGCCTTTGAAGTCGTTTCTGGAAAAATGAGGAATGTCCCGTCATAGTGTCCGATTATGCAAACATTGTGAAATGGTTGTATGCAGACTCTCGGCCTAATTCTTGGTCGAGTGGATAACGAAGTTAGATGTTGTCCCGATTTTCGAGACAAGCTCGGAGCAGCCTCAGTTCTCGTTTCCGTTCTCGCCCCTGAACAGGTCGCTCAGATCGTTTGTTCGGGGGTCCGCTGCGGCGCCCAGCAGCGGTTTGACGCTGAAGATTTCTTCCAGCGTTTTGAGGGTAGAGCTGTGGTCGTAGTGAATGCCGTTGCTGTAAGGCTTTTTGCCACCGCCTTTGGCGAACGGAGAGAGCAGAAACATTCCGATTGGGCCATCGCTGAAGTTGCCGCTGTCCTCCGCTTCGTCCCAGATAATGAATAGTGCTCCGCCCTCCTGATACTCCGCCGAGTTCAAAATGACCGGCACATTTTGCTTGAGCCATGTGTCGGACCGCAGCGTATTATCGTCGCTCTCGACAGCGCTGCAAGGAGAAACTCCTTCGTGTCCGTCATGACATACGTTCGGAGTAATGAAGTTATATCGCGCGGACGTATGGTTGGCCAGATCGGTCGGCAGCTCGTAATATGTCCGCACGTGCGCGATACATTCGGCGGACTTCGGATTCAAGCCGGCGTTGATGTCGTTGAAAAATGGAAAGGCGAGATGCTCGACATCCAGGAACGTGAAATCAAGCGGACATACGTCGAATACGGGGCTTCCGAAGTCGGGTTCCGGATAAGCTCTCCAGGAAATGCCTGCGTTCTCCAGAAGCTTTACAAGATGCTGGTCCGCGAATAGCTGGGGCTAGCCGGGTTGAGTATCCGCCAGGACGCCGAAATTTGTTCCCGCTTCAAGCCACAGATAATTAGGCTGGCTTGGATGGTTCTCCGGAGGATTGAAATACTGCTCGGCGTGGCCCGAGGTATTGAGCAGGGTCCCGTTGATATAAGGGGCCAGCGGGTTGCCTTTGAGGTCCGGGGCTCCAAATGAGGCTCCGGTATTGTTGCCCGTCCAGTTGTGATTCTCCATCGGGATGACCCACACGGTTTTGACTTTACTCATCTGCGCGTGGGCCGCAGGCGCTATCAGAAACAGCGCCAGCATAGTTAGACTCGACGTCAGAATTTTTGGAAGAATATTTCACGCGAACCTCCAAGAGCGAGCGCGTCCTTCCGATAAACGCGCACAACCCGTGACGGGTGAACTCCACGCGGCGGCAGCGTTTACTCAATCCAGTTTCAGCGAGGACGCCGCCGCGTCCTGTGCGCTTCTCAATTGCGGTGAGCGCCGCGGAAGCAGCGTAACAGCCGGCAGTGGCGCCGGC
>DASQJB010000515.1:0-7154 GCA_035631295.1 Bryobacteraceae bacterium
GAAGATAAGCGGAATCGTGCCCAATTGCGCGATCTGCGCCTTCGTGGCTTGCCGGGTCCCATGCCTCGCTGCGACGTGCGCTATCGCATGCGCGAGCGTCCCGGCAAGTTCGGCTTCGTCCTTCGCGGCGAGAATCAGCCCAGCCGGGACAAAGCCATAGCCGCCGGGAAGCGCAGCGGGTTCAAGAAAGGTTCCGCTGGAATCCGCTGTCAGCTCGAAGTGATACATGAAAGGAGACGGCTGTGGCAATGCCTGGACCAGCCGCGCGCCCATCTGCTCGATGTACTCGCGAGCTGCGGCGTTATCCAGTTGCGAGTGGACCCTGCGGAAGTCCGCCGCAAGTTGTGCGCCCAGTGCGACTTCCTGCTCCGTGCTGTAAAAGTTGACGCCTCTACCAACCGGCCGATCCTGGGCGTTGAGCGCCAGCGCCGCTCCTAGAACGGCCAACACACATAGCCGCATCGCGAACCTCCGCGAGTTCGACGCCGCTGGGCCGATTTCCGTTACTGCGGGCCTCGCCCTCCGCGCCCCGCACTGGGCGGCGGTTTCAGCGAATAGAGATAATTCACCAGATCCGCCACTTCCTGCTCGGTCAATTTGTCCTTGTACGACGGCATCGGCGATTTTTCAACGAACCCAAACTCGCGTAGATTCGATTTCTCGAAAGAAACCAGCCGCTCTTTTTCGTCCATTAACTGAACGGTGAACGTGTCCAGGTTCAGCAGCCTTCCCACGGTGACCGCGCCGTTCTTATCTATGACACGATAAGTGCGATTCGCGGGAAGAATTTCCGCATCCGGATCGAGAATCGAAGTTTGCAACTGATCCGGCCGGCGCGAGCCGATCTCACTCAGGTCCGGACCATAGTGCGATCCCTTGCCTTGAATCCGGTGGCAATTAGTGCACTGGCCCTTGCCCTCGAAAATA
Organism: Bryobacteraceae bacterium; assembly: GCA_035631295.1. Taxonomy (GTDB): domain Bacteria; phylum Acidobacteriota; class Terriglobia; order Bryobacterales; family Bryobacteraceae; genus Palsa-187. The sequence continues at coordinate 928 of DASQJB010000515.1, forward strand.
GCCTTGCCATTGGCCGCGTCGCCGGGAGGCGGAGGGGCAACCGGAGCAGGAGGAGCGCCCCGCTGCGCCAGCAACGTCCCGCTCAAAATCAGGTAGAGGCAGCTTGCTAACCGCATCGTCTGTTAAATCGCCTTCCGCGATCCGCTACGATACCAAAGGAGATCATCGCGTTGCAACCTTTAGCGGCCGCCAGCTCAACGCCGGCGGGAACAGAAGAAGAATTTAAGCGGCTGACTGGCAATGAGTCCCTGGTAAGAGAGGCCCTACGGAATTTGGACGCTTGGCTTGCCGATCCTGCCGCGGCTACCCAGCGCACCGCGGTTCTCGAGCACGTTGCCGGCCGCCAGTTTGCGCTGCTCCTCGATTCTTTTTACCGCCTCTTGCCCTTTGGGACCGGCGGCCGGCGGGGTCGCGTGGGTTACGGTCCGAACCGGATCAACCAAATTACGGTCGCGATGTCGGTGCAAGGGCATTGCAATTTCCTACGCCGGAACTACCCTGAGTCATCCCGTAGAATCGTAGTCGCCTTCGATACGCGCACTTTCTCCGATATCGCCACGACCTACGCATTTCTTGCTGAGCCCAGTGGCCTTCTGGGCCTCTCCTCGCGCGGGCTTGCGCGGATTGCTTGCGAAATTTACGCGGCGAACGGCTTCGAGGTGTACCTCCCCGGCCTCTCCTCGCCGGGGGAGTATCTTTCCACTCCCGAACTGTCCTTCGCGATCCGCCATCTCGGCGCCATCGCCGGCATGAACGTCAGCGCCTCTCACAATCACCCCGACGACAACGGCTTCAAATTCTTCAATGAACACGGGGCGCAGGACATACCGCCCACCGATCAGCTCATGGCGTCTTATATGGAGGACGCCGGAGAGATCCAGCGGACGCCGTTTGACCAAGCCGTGAAAGACGGGCGCATCCGCTCGTTGCGGGAGGATCTGCATGGGGCGTACGTTCAGCTAAATCTCGCATTGCGCTCCAAGCCCGGCTTTCCGCTTACCGTGGTTTACACGCCGCTATGCGGAACCGGCGATCTTTCTACCGGAGATGTGCTGCGCGCCGCGGGCTTCGATGTCCGGCTCTTCGCGCCCCACTCAACGTTCGATGGCTCGTTCGCCTCGGTTCCTTTCCGCCTGCCGAATCCCGAAGTCCCCGAGGCGGCGAGCCCCGCTCTTGGATTTGCCGATGAATTGGGCTCGGATCTCGTGCTCTCCACCGATCCCGATGCCGATCGCCTCGGCGTGTTCGCCCGCGATAGCCACGGCCAATGGCGTTACTTGAACGGCAACCAGATCGCGTCCATTTTGGCGTACTATCTTGTGCTCGATGCTGAGCTCGGACCGCGCCGCCGCGGACTTATCGTCAAAACCCTCGTGACCACGCGAATGATGAGCCGCATCGCGGAGATGGCCGGGTGCGCGCTTGTACCGGATCTGTTGGTCGGCTTCAAATACATCGCTCACGTGCTGTTGTCGCTGGAGCGCGAATCCCGCTACGATTCTGTCTCCGCATCGCCCGCCGATCTGGTTCTGGCCGGCGAAGAGAGCCACGGCATCTTGCTCAGCCCCGATATTCGCGACAAGGACGCTTCCGGCGGCGCGCTGATCCTGTGCGAGCTCGTCGCGCAATTGCGCGCGCGCAACCGCTACCTTCCCGAATATCTCGACGCGCTGTCGCTTGAATGCGGCAACTATCAGAACGCTGCGCGCAGCATCGTCATGCGCGGAATCCGCGGTTCTCAGCTATTGGCTCAAATGATGCAATCCCTGCGCGACAATCCTCCCGCGGCGTTGGGGGGCATGACTGTCCTTCGAGCGCGCGATTTCCTCTCGGAAGAACACGGCCCTTTGCGCAGCGACACGGAGCGGCTGTCGCGCAATCTCTTGGCCTACGACTTGGAGAAAGCCCAAGTCGTAGTCCGCCCCTCCGGCACCGAACCGAAAGCCAAGATTTACGTCGATTTCGAGGGCGGAAACCTCGACGGCGTGCAAGCGCGCCAGCGCGCCGAAGAGCTCGCCGCGCAAGTGGCGGACGAATGCATTGGCCGGATCGGCTTCAGCCTGTCTCCCAGCGCCCGCCTTCTTCCCGATTACGTAGACCTCGACCTCAAGCTCCAATTCGGAACCGCCTTCCGAGAGGAGCTGAAGGCGTACGCCGATCGCCTGGCCGCTTCCAGCCGGAATGAGCAGCTTCAGTGGCTCCGCCAAGGCCTGGCTCGGTTTGCGGCCGGCTCAGACCCTTTGGAGGCCGCGGCTTCCGCTGTCTCCGGTCTGTTGCGGGAAGTGGCGGATGAATCTCGCGCCCCCACGAAAGAGGCGCTCCTGGACCTCGGGATAGTTGTTCAAAACATCCCCCCGTTCCTTGATTGGAGGCCGTAGAATACTTGCTTTCTCGTCAGTGTGGCACTCGGTATTGCAAAATCGTGCCCCACAGGCCGACGGCCTGGAGAACCCAAATCACGACCACCACGACAACCACAGCATTGAGGATTGCTTTGATTGAGCCTGCCATTGGCACATACGTATTGATGAGCCATAACACCACGCCCGCGACAAGCAAAACCAACACGATGTAGACAAGAGGCATTTCCGCCTCCTTTCCGTCTATCAAAATTGCAATCCCGGCGCCAGACTCCTATCGTCGTCACTTTGCGGAGGCATGACGAAATCGTTCCCGTAAATCTTACATGCCTTCGAGGCTTCAGCCCTTACGCGCCATCAGCAAACGACAGTGTATGATGCATGACATGCCGAAGTCCCCGTTTTTCTTGGTCGCGGCCTCGGTCGCCGCCGCGCTCTACGCCCAACCTCCCGGCCCCGCCGCCCCCCCTCCGCCCATGTCGGCGGTCTTGCGAAACTATCAGCCGGTTACGCCGGAGCGGCTCTTGAATCCCGAAGACGGCAACTGGCTCATGATCCGCCGCACCTATGACGGTTGGGGCTATAGTCCGCTGGCCCAGATCACGCCGGATAACGCCGCGCGCCTTCGGCCGGTGTGGGTCTTCTCGACTGGAGAGGCAAGGGTGCACGAAGCGGCGCCGATCGTCAATGCCGGCGTAATGTTCGTTTCCACGCCCAACAACCAGGTGATCGCCATCGACGCCAAGAGCGGAAATCTTCTCTGGCGCTACCGCCGCATCCGCCCCGAAGGCGCCTCCGTGCCGCACGATACCAGCCGAGGAGTGGCGCTCTATCGGGACAAGGTGATCTATGCCGCGGGCGAAGCGGTGCTCGTAGCGCTGGACGCGAAGACCGGAAAAGAAGTTTGGACCGCGCCCGTGGCGGATAACAAGTCCGGCTATTACATTTCGCTGGCGCCTTTGGTGGCGGGCGGCAAGATCATGGTGGGCGCTTCCGGAGGCGAGTTTGGCATTCGCGGATTTGTCGCCGCCTTCGATCCCGATAGCGGCAAAGAACTCTGGCGCACCTACACCGTTCCCGCCCCCGGCGAGCCCGGCAGCGAAACTTGGCCCAACGGCGATCAGTGGAAAAACGGCGGAGGATCCGTCTGGGTCACGGGCAATTATGATCCCGAGACCAACCTGGCCTTTTGGGGCGTGGGTAACGGCGGCCCCTGGATGGGCGACCGTCGACCCGGCGACAACCTCTACGTATCCTCCACCATCGCGCTGGACGTCGCCACCGGCGCGATCAAGGGCCACTTCCAATACCACCCCAACGACTCCTGGGATTGGGACGAAGTCTCGCCGCCGATCCTGGTGGATTACCAGCGCGGCGGCCGCACTGTGAAGGGATTGATCGACGTTGCCCGCGATGGCTATCTCTGGTTTCTGGACCGCAGCAACGTGGAGCGCGCGGGCGGAAAAATCAAGTTCATCGAAGGGAAGCCTTACGTGAAGCAGAACGTGTTCCTGCGCCTGGATCCCGAAACCGGCCGGCCTGAGGTCGATCCGGCCCACAAGCCCGGCACCGGCAAGCGCGCAGAATATTGCCCCTCGCTGCATGGCGGCAAGAACTGGCCTCCCATCGCGTTCAGCCCCAAGACTCGCATGATCTACATTCCAGCCAATGAGAATCTCTGCGCGGCGAGTTTGGGCGCTGAAAAAGTGGAGTACATCCCTGGCCGCAACTATACCGGCACGCAGCCCACTGACCCCAGCTTCACCGTGCAACCCGGCGCCGATCATATCGGCGAAGTCCAAGCTTGGAACGTCGACACCGGCGAACGCGCCTGGACTCACAATTACGCGAAGTCGCCCAATTGGGGGGCGATGCTAGCGACTGCAGGTGGGGTGCTGTTCAGCGGCGGCACCAACGACCGCCACTTCCACGCCTTCGACGCCGCCACTGGAAAGCTACTGTGGGAATTTCCGACCAACTCGGGAATTCTCGCTCCCCCTTCGTCCTTCACGATTGATGGCAAGCAATATGTCGCGGTGCTGACGGGCTGGGGCGGCGATTCGCGAGGGATGCAGGCGAACCTGAATCGCGTCTTCCCGGGCGAATATCCCGAGGTGCCCGAGGGCGGCGCGGTCTGGGTGTTCGCGCTGGAGTAGCGCTCTTAGGCGGCCTTCGGTACTGCCTTCGGCGCCAGACCGAGCTGCTGAAGCGCCGTATGAATCGAAGGGAACAACTGCTGAAGCGACTGGACCAAGCCTGGTGCGCGTTCCGGGAATCGTACGCCGATCTATCGGATGGGGAACGGCTCCAACCGGGTGTCATCGGAACGTGGTCCGTGAAAGACATCATTGCGCATGTGGCGGTGTGGGAAGAGGAAGCGCTGAAGCATTTGCCGCTAATTTTGGATTGTGGCAAACCGCCCCGGTATTCAGTGACGTACGGTGGGATCGATGCCTTCAACGCACAAACAATGCAAAAGAAGGAGAAACTATCCCTCCCGGAGGTTCTTCGCCAAAGCGAAGCGGTCCATCGGCAGGTTGTCTCCCTGGTCGAAAACGCCCCGGAGGAGCAACTGGGAGCCGAAACGCGTTTCCGGCGCCGACTTCGTCTCGATACATACGGCCATTACCCGAAACATGCAAAGGCGATACGCAAATGGCGAGAGCGCCAGGCTTCGCTACACGTTCCCGGGCCTCCGATGTGATGGTGTGGCAGTGAGGATTTATCCGCGTGCGCCGTTACAGTTGACCCGTGGGCGCCCCGGATCGCGGCGCAGGTGGGCGCGGGCTGAAATGGTGACCCGTCAGGCGATGAGCTTAGCCGGCGCCGGCCGGCTGGTCGCGAAAAGATCGGAAGCGGCGGGGTGGACCAATTCGCGGCGTCCGCGGAGGCGCATGATTTTCGACATTGCTGCGGCGCACCGCGGATCGAATTCGCGACCTGAGCCGTTCTCAACGATCTTCAGCGCGGATTCGGCGGTTAGGGCGGGCCGATAGGCGCGATCCGTCGTCATGGCGTCGAAGGCGTCGGCCACCCGGATGACGCGTGCATCCAAAGGAATCTTTTCGCCTGCGAGTGCGTAGGGATACCCGGCGCCGTCGAAATTTTCGTGGTGCAGCTCGACTGCGTCCAGCAGCGCTCGAAACCCGGCGCCCGCTCCAGAATTCTGCGCCCGATTTGCGGATGGAGCTTCACCAGTCCGAACTCTTCCGCTGTCAATGGGCCCGGCTTCAGCAAAACAGCGTCCGGGATGCCGATCTTGCCCACGTCGTGCAGCCAAGCCGCCAGCCGAATGATTTCGACGTCGCGCTCCACAAGTTGGAGCTCGCGGGCGATGGCGTGCGCATATTCAGCTACTCGCAAACTGTGGCCGGCGGTGTAGCGATCACGCGCGTCGAGCGCTTGGGCCAACGCTTCGGCTAGGCCTAAACTTGCGCCTAGCGGCAGGTTCAATCCTTCAACTGGCGTCTGAAGGGGCCTTGCGTCTCGGGTGGCAACGGCTTGTGCATGAGAGATCATGACGGAACCGAAAATACGTACATCGGTTCGTCACGGGCCGATCTTTAGCCTCGAGGCGCGCGGGCGCGTCCACAAGAGATACTTATGCTGAACAAAGACGAGGAAATACGAGCGATAACCGAGAGTAATGCCGAGGCGATTGCCTTAGACCCGGCTTACTTCCGGGCGCCACGCTGAGGATTCTTCAACTGCGATTGGCGGATTTTACGCTTCTTGCGCTTGGGCTTGCTGATAGTGAAAGTGCCGCTGCCGTGGTACTCGGCTTTGTAGAGTTTGTCGTCTGCCATTGCCGTTTCATTGTAACAACTCACCGCTTTAAGCCGTTGCCGCGACGGGCTATGGCCAGCC
>DASQJB010000516.1:0-18367 GCA_035631295.1 Bryobacteraceae bacterium
TGACCAGGATCCATCTTCTCCATGCCGTCCAAGACCTGGCCGAAGGCCGGAACTGGACGGCCTGCAATAAGCAGGCAGAATCCGCCTACTTTCACGAGTGCGGCAGAGCGCGCCCACCTCATTTCGGGTTCACCTGGATGATCGCCATCATCCCAAGGTCCTCGTGCGACAGAATGTGACAGTGATAGACGAAGGTCCCGATATCCATGCCGCGGAAGTCCATCAGAAGTTGTACCTGGGGGATCGGAACGTTCTTCTTTCCCACCCAGAATGGCACCTCGATCATGTCCGCAAACTGGCCGTTGATGGCGGGCGCCTCCGTCGTGCCGTTGGCCCCGAAGTTGTCTTGAGAGAGAACCAGGAAATGGATCTGGTGCATATGGAATTCATGGTTCTCCTGGGCTATGTTCTGAATAATCCATTTCTCCACGGATCCCTGCGTGGTGACCACGGCAGGCGGGTTGTTGTTGTCAAACACGACCGGCGTTTGGCCCGCCTCGGTGATGAAGAACTGCGTCGGCTGAATCTCGCTGAACTGGAACACTCGCGTTGTGGATATCGGAGTATTCGTGATGCCGCCGAATCTCTGAGTCGTCAAGGCGCCCGTGAACAGACCCACGTTGTCGTCGGTAGAATCGGCGGCGTTGCTAGCGAGCTGGATGTTAAATATCGGCCGCGTGGGATCGCAATCGCCCTGGGGACCGTTATTGATGTTGTTGGTCACCAATTGCGCCACCTTGACATTGGGGCCGGGCGCGCGGACCAGGAATTCGACGCGTGAGGCCACGGGCAGACGAAACCGTGTTACTGGAATGAGACTACCCGGCTGCGCGCCATCCTGAGAGTTCACCGGTACGGCGTCAATGGCCGCAACCTGTAGCGTCTGGGGCACTCCGTCATAGAGGACTTGCAGATCGAGAATCGTATCGGCCGAACTGTTTACGACTCGCCAGAACTGCGTTTCCCCTTGTTGCATTGGTAGCACGGCAGGAGTAAAGGTGATGTTAGTCAGCTTGCCTCCGGGATTGAAGGCAGCGCGCGAATCGATCGGAACATAGTTGACGCTGATGTCCTGAAAGGGCACGTCGACGCCGCAGTTCCCCGGTCCCTCCGGTAATCCCTGCACCTGCGGTTGATCCCGGATCACGAGGAGTTTTTGACGGAGGCCGGAGACGGCCGGCTGCGCGTTCTGAATGCCGTCGACGACGAGCGCTCCCGTAGCGCCGCCCAGAAGATCGCGCTCAGCCAACCCGTGCACGTGGGGGTGGTACCAATATAGGCCGGGCGGCTCGTCCGTGGGAAAGGTAAAGCTGTACTGGAACGTCGTTCCGGAATTGATCAGAGTCTTGGTGACATTATCGCCGCCGCATTGTGGGGTCACATTGGTTCCGTGATAGTGAATATTCACGGACGACCCGGTGGAGGCGATCCCGTTCGGCGGAGGCGTGAATTGGATAGTAGCGTCTCCGCAGTTCGGGGCGAGGAAGGTTTCTCCGAAAGGTTGTGGCGGCGTGTTGTTGGTGACAGTGATATTCAATGTGTCACCGGGGTTCACGTGTAGCGTCGGATTCTGCAATCCGGTGGCGGTCATGAAACAATGCAGTAATCTTCCTACCGAGTCGGTGGTCTGCTGGTAGGAGAATCTCACGTTCAATACCCCGCTCGAGCTAAAGAGCGCGGGCGGGTTATGGATCAGGCTGCCTGCTTGAAAGCGCGGGGTGCAGGGATTGGGCACGGGCGCGACCGGCGTCGGGCCAGCCCAGGCACAAACCGCCAAAGCAAACAAGCCAATTGTCTTAAGGGAGCCGTGCATAGAAGTACCTCCTTCGTGTTTCTGCCCGGACTTTTCACTTTGGAGTCCGGCAAAAACACTGAGCCATCATGAGCCCAGCCTTTCGCGCGTTTCCGCGCCGCAGGGTCTCATTTCACCCAGGGGGGATTTTTCCACGGAACCGAGGAAATGTAAATGGAAATTGTTCCTAATTTCGGTAGGAGGAGTTTACGGCTTTCGCACGCGAAGCATCAGCGCACAACCTTCGCGGCTTGTTCTCTCCGCGCCTTGAGCGCGTGCAGGATCAACGGCAGAACGCTGATGAACACAATCCCCAGCACAACCTTTTCGAAATTGCGGCGGATCAGGGGAATGCCGCCCAAATTGTAGCCGGCGAGCGTCATCGAAAGCACCCATCCGAGTCCGCCGAAGACGTTGAAGGAGAGGAAGCGTGAGTATTTCATCTTGCCCACGCCCGCCATGAAGGGGGCGAAGGTACGGACGATGGGAACAAATTTTGCGTAAATCAGAGTTTTTCCGCCATGGCGCTCGTAGAAACGCTGCGTGCGCGTTACGTATTCCTGCTTGAAGAGACTGGAATCCTTGCGGGAAAAGATAGCTGGGCCGGTGCGATAGCCCAGGAAGAAGCCGCTCTGATCGCCCAGAATCGATGCGATTACCAGCAGGGCGCAGATCTGCACGATGTTCAGCTCGCCCGCGCCGGCCACCACGCCTATGGTGAACAGCAGCGAATCCCCGGGGAGAAAGAGGCCCACCAGCAGGCCGGTTTCCGCAAAGACGATCGCGGCCAATAGAGCGTAACCGAAACCGCCGGTGACCACTGCCGAGAGCAGATGGATGAGACGGTCCGGGTCGGTGAGACTCCTCCAGATCTCGAGCAGGCTGGTCATTTAGGAGTTGGAGAAGCGACTATCTCTCGTGGAAGGAAGCCGCAGCGCGCGCAATGGCCTGGGGAAACAGCTTGGCTTTACCTTCGCGTTCGAGCTGCGTAAAGATGCTGTCCATGAAGAGCAAGGCGACTTCCTGTTCCTTTCGCTGTTTGATGCTTCGGGTGATTTGGTCTCGCTCGGCCGCAAGGGCAGCTTCGTCCGCGGCCATCTTGCCGATGACTTTCGACACGACGTCGCGATTCTGGATCATGGTTGGCCCCAGGATCGTACCTTCGGGTTTATTGAACCCCTCCTCAACGTAGACCCCGGAGCCAAGTCCCTCGACGGTCTCTTCACGAGAGAAAAAATTCGTGGTGGAGACATCGAGTTTATAGGATTTGGCGACCTTTTCGATATCCTCGCCCGCGCGCAGGCGGTTGGCCGCTTCCTTGGCCTTGCTCTGGGCGATTTCCTGCGATTTGGAGGTCATGAACGCCTGCTTCACCTGATCGGCGACCTCGTCGAACGTGGCTGGGCGCCCGGGCGTGCGCGCATTCAATACCACCACCGCCAAACGGTTCGCGGGCAGAACCAGCAAGCCAGAGACATCGTTGGGCTTCATGCCGGCCAGAGCGCCATCGATTTCGGGGGAACTTCCGACCGTCGGAATGGCCTGTCCAGGCGTGGCGTTGGGAACACTAATGAATTCAGCGCCAAACTGCTTGGCCACATCAGCCGCGGAGTTGGGATTCTTCTCCAGCGCGGCATGCATCTGGTCGCCGAGCGCCTGCATTTTATCCGTTACAGCCTGCTTGCGAACATCCGACGTCAAGCCGTCCTTTACCTCTTCAAAGGGCTTCACCCTGGCAGGCTCCCGTTCCAGCATCTGAATGATGTGATAGCCGAATTGGCTGGTCACCACGCCGCTGATTTCTTTCGGCTTGAGGGCAAAGGCGGCCGATTCGAATTCCGGAACCATCTGCCCGCGCACGACCCAATTGAGATCGCCGCCCTGTTCCGCGTTGGCCTTGTCGTCGGAATACTTCTTGGCGAGAGCGACCCAGTCCGTTCCGCTTTTGGCCTGCTTCAATACATCTTCGGCCTTGTCGCGGAGCGTTTTCTTTTCCGCGTCCGATTTTCCTTGGGTCGAAATCAGAATGTGGCGGACGTGAACGCGCTCCGGCATCCGGAAATTATCCAAGGATGCCGAATACGCCTTGCGCAACTGCTCGTCGGTTACGGCGATGGACGCTTCGACTTTCTCCTGGTCCAGTAGCACCACCTGGAACGTGGACTTTTGCGGAATGGTGTAATTGGCTTTGTTGAAATTGTAAGTTTGCTGGAGATCCTGATCGGTGGGTTTTACCTGGTCCAGGAATTTGGCAGGAGGAAAAGCGATGTACTGGACCTTCAGCTTTTCGTTCTTATGCCTGAACTGGTCCTCGACCTCCTTGGGAGTCACCACGATGGTGGCATCCACGGTGTTGGCGAGCTTGCGGGTCAGCAACGTTGTTCGCATGTCGTCGATGGCCTGGTCAAGCGTTAAGCCCTGCTGGGCGAGAAACGCCACGAATGCTTCCTTGTTGGGTTGGCCATTGGGGAAGAATTGCGGATCGGCTGACATGAGGCCGGTGATGATCTCGTCGTCGGTGACGGTGAGGCCCATCCGCTCGGCTTGATATCGGGCGGCCTTCTGCTGCACGATCTGCTCGAGGTATTGGGGGAAGTAGACTTCCATCATCTGCTGCGGAATCTGCGCGTTTTGCGCGGCGACCTGAAAGTCGCGCTGCGCCTTGGAGGCGATGATCTTTTCGCTGCCGATCTGCGCCAGAACAGGGTCGTCGGAGTTTGAGCTAGTGGTCCCAAAGCCAGGAATGAGCGTCACGACCATGGTGACCGCCACGACGGTGAGAATTGCTCCCAGCGTGATGCGCACGAGTTTATCCCGGCTGCGAAAAAGATTAAACATACGTTGAGAACTCCTACAGAGCCTGCATCGGGCGTGAGCGGCCCTTCAAACCGTCACGATTCGCCCAGCCCCGGCCCGTGGCCGCGCGCCACGCCTCGGGCTTGTGCGGGCCACGCCTCAAAGCGCGAATGGCCGGGCTTTCAATCTTTAGTATAGCGCTGGGTAGGAGATGAAGGGGCGGCCGCGGATTAGGCCAGCTTGCGATAAAACTTCACGCGGCAACTGCGGCAGCGGAAAGGGCGGCGTCCCAACATCGATACAAAGTATCCGTAAACAGACGCTTTTCGCGAGGGACGGGTGTCAATGGAGCCACACTTGGGGCAGGCTACAGACCTCGGCCTTACGTGTTCGGTCTCCGCCCCGACGGATTCTGACTCACCGGCCACGCAACCTCAATGCTACACCAAAAAGGACGCGGCGGGATCTGCCTTTTGGCGGCTACGCGGCTGCTTCGGCAGCCAACTTGTGAAGAATCAATGAATGGGAAGGCGCGGGCTGGCGCCGTCTTAAAACTTCACCAGCGGGCTGACTTGAACAGGAGACCGGCACACTGAACCTCAAAACAGGAAGCCTGCTTCAATCACGCCACGTGGCTGGTCTCGGTTCATGCCCGTGGGACCGAAAACGTCGCCCGGCGTGTAACTGGTCGCCCGAACAAAAGAGAGCTCCCCGCGAATGAAGAACCGCTTGAACTGAAAGGTCGGCGTCAGGGTGATCGACCAGCCGGCGCCGCCCGGACCGAAGAGCAGATTGACAGAGTGCTCAGCGGCGTTCCCCGAGCTCGATATATATTCCAAGCGCCCAGGGAGCGAGAAACCGTGTCTGAAGGCGTGATTCACCAGGATGGCGCCGCCCCGGGTTGATGCGCCCTGCACGACTCCAATCTTCGGATTGGTCGGCACATCGGTGTATTGAAAGTAGGGCTGTACAATCCAGCTCCCCTTTGTGTACGTGTATATGAGGGCGCACATACTGCCGTTGTTTTGCACGGGTGTGGCCAGAGTTTGAAAGGCTGTGTGCCCGAGATTCCCCATACCGACGAGTGTCACGCTATGGGGCCCGTTGGCATAAGTTAAGGAGCCGCTCACCCACGAGTAACGGTTGGAATAGAAGCCGTCATTCCAACTCAGCGAGGCGGTGAACTTGCCTACGGTCTGATTCACTTGGATTCCGCGATTGATGGCGTTTTCCTGGTTCCACAACAGGCCGCGCTCAATGTTCATGTTCTCGAAGGTGAAGGTGTACTCAGCGCCCATCAACGTCGGCAGCGCACCGATCATGATGGAGATGGTCTTCGCCGGGACCAGCCTCACAAAGCCGACGGGCACGGGACCGTAGAGGTCGCCTATCGTCTTTCCGGTGGCGAGGAATGGCGTCGCCAATGCGGGGATATTGTAAGCGCCCGCCTGGACGTAGAACTGGAACCAGCCGTCGGTCTTTTGAATCCACACCTGGCCATTACTCACCGCTGCTTGCGTGGGTTCATCACCTAGGACATGGTTTCCCTGCCACAGGGCCATGCCGCTGACGATGCCGTTCAGGTTGAGCTTGCCTAAAGGTCCCGCCCCAAAAATGGTTGGGGGGGCCGCCTGCAGCGGGCCTGTAATAGAGGGAGTGGTTAGCGGAGCGGGAGCTGGAGGCGGGGCGGGCGCGTTCTGTGCACTACAATCCGCTGCTAACCAGAAGCATAGAGCACTTGCAGCGAGGTTCTTCAGAAGGGTCAAGTTGCATAGTTTCCCGAAACGACCGGAGTTGCTCGATGTCCGGGAACACAAGGCGGTTTCTCTGCAGCCGGGCGCGCGATCCTGCGTTACGCAATACCTGCCGTTTAAAGGTGACTTCCGCTCGAACCTCTGCCGCGCCGGTCCGATCACGCACGAATCCCGCGATGCTGCTCGAAAAAGACCCGTTGCGCCTGCCAATCCGCCAGGACCATCATGCCGCTGAGCGCAAGGACACTACCTCCTGGCCGTCGTTTGCGCAAACGTGGCCTGATCCCAAGATGCCGCTTTTGGCTGGAGTGGTGTTCAATCTTCGGGCGCCGGATACGGTCCGGGGCGGGGTGCGGATCTGTCGGTGGAGTACAATATCAGATCCGGCGGCGCTCTCAGGACGAGTGTGCGCCTATCGGTTCTATCGAAAAGTTTTATAGAGAATAACGCAACGACGGAGATACACTGTGGGAATGACCCCTAAAGAAGTATTGGAATACGCCAAGAAAAACGAGGCCAAGCAGCTCGACCTCCGGTTCACGGATCTGCCTGGCGTTCAACAACACGTCACGTACCCGATCACGGAGCTGTCGGAAAGCTCGTTTGAAGAGGGTTTTGGGTTTGATGGGTCCAGCATCCGCGGATGGCAAGCCATCAATGAGAGCGACATGTTGCTGGTGCCCGATCCGAGTACGGCCATCATGGATCCGTTCTTCGAGACCAAGACGCTGGTGATGGTGTGCGACGCCATCGATCCCATCACGCGCCAGCATTATGATCGCGACCCGCGCTGGATCGCGCGGAAAGCCGAGATGTATCTGAAGAACTCGGGCGTGGCCGACACGGCCTTTTTTGGCGCGGAAGCCGAGTTCTTCATTTTTGACAGCATCCGTTTCGACCAGACGGCCAACAGCGGTTACTACTTCGTCGATGCCGAAGAGGGCCGTTGGAACTCGGGCCGCGACGGCAACAACCTCGGATACAGGCCGCGCTACAAGGAAGGCTATTTCCCGGTTCCTCCCACGGACCACCACCAAGATCTTCGCGCCGAGATGGTGGAGACCATGATCAAAGCCGGTCTCAACATCGAGTGCCAGCATCACGAAGTCGCCACGGGCGGCCAGGCCGAAATCGACCAGCGCTTCGACACGCTGCTCAAGTCGGCGGACAACATGATGCTGTACAAGTACATCATCCGCAACACGGCCTATCAGTACGGTAAGACGGTAACCTTCATGCCGAAGCCCCTGTTTGCGGACAACGGCAGCGGCATGCACACTCACCAGAGCTTGTGGAGAGACGGCAAGCCCCTGTTCGCGGGCGACCTGTACGCCGGCTTTAGCCAAATGGGTCTGTGGTACATCGGAGGGCTTCTGAAACACGCGCGGGCGCTTTCGGCAATCATCGCCCCGACCACAAATAGCTACAAGCGCCTGGTGCCGGGCTATGAGGCCCCTGTGAATTTGGCCTATTCGCGGCGCAACCGCTCGGCGGCCTGCCGCATTCCCATGTATTCGTCCAATCCGAAGGCCAAGCGCGTGGAGTTCCGGCCGCCGGATCCTTCCTGCAACTGCTACCTGGCGTTCGGCGCGATGTTGATGGCGGGTCTGGATGGCGTGGTGAACAAGATCGATCCGGGCGAGCCGCTCGACAAAGATATCTACGATCTGTCGCCGGAGGAAATGAAGGCGGTTCCGTCAATGCCGGCATCGCTCGAGGAGGCGCTTGCGGCACTCGAAGACGATCACGCCTTCCTGCTGAAGGGCGACGTGTTCAGCGAGGAGCTGCTGGAGACTTACATCGGCTACAAGCGCAAGAACGAGGCCGACGCGGTCCGGTTGCGGCCGCATCCGTACGAGTTCGCGCTGTATTACGACATTTAATCGCTGTCGCAAGCGGACGAAAATCCAGACCGGGAGCGTCATGCTCCCGGTCTTTTTATTGCGGTCAATTTTCGGAAGGCTTCTCGACGTGATCGATAACCAAGAGTTCGACTGGCCCCTTGGCTGATTCGAGCTTCAACCCGAGTTGTTCCTGAAGGGCCGTGAAGATATTGGGGCCGTCCGCGGGCGGCTGAGGCGCTCCTGGGAAATCGGGGAAACGCTTGACCGAATCGTCGGGTGTGAACGTTAGCTGGATGTGAAACCTTCCCACGATTCCAGTTTTGTCGACAACGATCCGCTCGAGAACACCGGAGAGGTCGCTAGCCAGATCGGACACGTTCCCGCTCGTGGCTTCATACCGGCCGGGCGCCATTCCTCCCCAGCCGCAATAGTCCCTCATTGTTTTGCCAGGCGCGATCGTTAAGTCGCCAGGATTGCGTTGAATGCAGGCCGGAGCTTGCAGCTTTGCGCCGCCTCTCGCCACGGCAAGCTCGTAGACGGGGAGTTCCTTCATCTCCCGGTGCACTGCAAGGTTGAATCTATCCCGAAGCAGCGTTTGGAGGCGCCGCAATTGAAGCATTCGGTATTCCTGGCTGAACGCAGTGGGGCCGTCCGCCTTCGCTTCGATGTTATACCGGTCCGAGTTAATCCAGCCTGGACCTCCCGAAAGCTGGAAATCATGGATCCAATAGGCCATTGTGACGAGGTCTTTCAAGGTGGCTCTTTGCACCATGAATCCCGGGAACATACGGTACTGGGGCCGGGCTGGCCGCTGACGTCGCGCTTAATGGACGCCACTTCGAACGCGGGCTGCGGCTGTTGCTCGGCGTGAAGCGAGACCACCGCTACCGCACCGGCGACGACCAACGCTAACGCCGCGGCGGCGATGGTCTCCGATGAGCGCGAGACGCGATCTGGCTGGCCGAGAATCCGGCGAACGCGGGCCAGCAATTCGCCTCCCGTCGCTGCGAGCGCCGGCTCTGGAATGCGGCCGCGGATCTCTTCCATCTCGGCCAGCGCGCTTGCATATTCGAACGCATTCCCAGACGCCGCGACTGCGATGTCGTCGCAGCAATTCTCCCGTTCGATTCGCATCTGCTTGCCTACCCACCAAACGGCGGGATGGTAGAACAGCAGAGTTTCGACAGCGGTTTGGAGCAGGTTCACGAGATAGTCGTGCCGGCGGATGTGAGCCAGTTCATGGGCCAGGATCGCTTCCATCTGAGATTCGCTCAGGCCCGTGAGGGCGGTCACAGGCAAAAGAATGCAAGGCCGCAGCCAACCGACCGCCATCGGAACTTGAACGATTGCGGATGCACACAAACGCACGGGCGTGGAAACAGCAAGTGTTCGTTTCAGCCGTTGCAGCATGTCTTCTAATTCGCTGCTCACGGCGTCGGCGCGGCGCTTCAACATCTGCGCTCGCTCCCAACCTCCGGCCGCCCGCAACGACCAAAGAAGCACTCCCGCGATCCAGACGCACACGGCCCATCCCGAGATCCCGGGGCGCGGCGCGCTGGCCGCCGGAGCATCGAACACCCGCGCTTCGGGCGCCGCAGGCGAGAGCGCCTGCACAGGAGATCGAGGAGTGGCGATGGCTCTATCCGGCTCCTTCGGCAGGGTCCGCGCCGCGGTAATAATCAGCGCCGCCGGCATCGTCAGCATCATCAGACTCGCGGCGGCATAGCGTACGCGAGCCGCCGATGCGGGCGCCGCCATTTCGACGATCCACAGCAGCACCGCCAGCAGGGATCCTTGCCACAAGAAGTGAAGCAGGGCGCGGCCCAGAGCCTGGACCGCCGGATGCGCCAATAATATTCCCAGGGTCATTTCACACCTCGCTCATAATCCCGCAGAATCTTGCGAATTTCCGACAACTCCTCGGAACTGGCTTTCCGCGACGACAGAGCTTGCAGCACTAATCCGCTCATCGATCCCTCGAACGCCTTGTCCAGCAGGTCGGCAACTAAGGTGCGCTGCGCCTGCTCGCGCGGCAAGCGGGCTTGGTAAACGTGGGCGTACTGCGTTTCGTCCCGGCTGACCAGGCCTTTCTCGTGCATGATTTGCATGAACTTGAGGACGGTGGTGTATCCGGTCCTCTTGGTTGCATTGAGGGCCTGGTGGACTTGGCGCACGGTGCTAGGCCCACGCTGCCAGAGCACCTGGAGAATCGCGAGCTCGGCTTGAGTCGGCTTCGGAAGTTTGGCCATGCGGGACCATTATCATACGAATATATTCGTAAGTCAACGAATATTTTCGTATCGTGGCCGAGCTGACCGCTCCCTTTGGTGACGGCTCTGTTGTCGGCTATTTCACCGCTGCGGCCCGCTCCGTTGAGCCGTATATCTTCCGGTAGACGTAGGCGTTGCGGAGGACGCTCTGGATATAACTGCGGGTCTGATAGAAGGGTACGGTTTCGATGAACTCCGCGGGCTCCTGAAAATCGCCCCAGCCGAGCCAGGCGCGGGCTCGCGAGAGGCCCGCGTTATAGGCCGCCAGAGCCGCTTCGATCCGGCCGCCGGTCTGCTGGTTCAGCGATTCCAGGTAGTAAGACCCGAGCTGCAAGTTAAACGCGGGCTGAAACAGCCGGGCAAGGGAGTACGGCTGCTTTAGCCGGCGGCTCAGCTCCCGGCCCGTGCCGGGCATAATCTGCGTCAACCCGCGCGCGTTGGCGTAGGAAATCACTTTGGGATCGAACTCGGACTCCTGGCGGATGAGCGCCGCCATCAAAAAGAGATCCAATCCGTTTTGCTTCGCAGACCGCTCGATCTCTTGCCGGTAAGGAAGGGGAAACGCGAGAGTCCAAAACTGGAGCGGCGCGGACTCGATCGGCAGGAACAGATAGTCGCTGGCGTAATGCTTGATGTAGCGCATCGCTTGGTCCGGCCGGGAAGCGCTATAGAGCGACGCCAGCTCCATCGCCATCAAGTGTGGCTGGTCTCCTGCATCGGCCCCAAATCGGAGTTCGTCTCTTGCCCAGTCTTCCAGACCCGCCGAAGCCAACATCTTGGAGCGTTCAATCCTGGCGGCGGCGCTGGGCGAAGGCTGAAAGCTCTCGATCCGCATTCGTGGCGGGAAGGAAACGCTTCTGAGAAATTCCCCCGCCGAAGGCGATGACACGCCCGGCCCCAAATGCTCCAAACGATCCCGAGACTGCATGGCGTAAAACTGATTAGGATACTCGCGCGCCGCTTCGCCGTAATACGCCAGGGCGGAACCGGTGTCACGCAAACTCTCCGACAGACGGCCCAGGAAATAAAGCGCGGCGGAAGACTCATCCGACGCGGGAAACATCTGGAGTTGCGCGCGCAACAGATCCGACGCATCCCGCTGCCTCTGGATATAGTGCTGCCAGGTTACCTTCCAATGGCAGTCCGCCGCTTCGGGCTCCTTTGGGAAGGACTCATAGCAAACGCGGAAGAGAGGCTCGTAAGCGGATGGCTTGTTTTCGATCAGAAGCTGATTCGCCGTGGCGACTAGCGCCTTCAAACGCCAGTTCGACGCGGGATAGAGCGCTGACAGACGGTCGAGGGCGGCCGCGCTTTCTTCGAGCTGGTTCAGCCGGCGGGCGGACTGGAACACATAGTAGAGCCGTTCGGCATCGGCTTCCGGCGACATGCCGTTTAGGGACTTGAAATAAGCGAGCGCCGGCGCGGTCTGCTTCGCATTGTAATCTACGACCCCGATTCGCACGCGGGCAAGATCGCGATCCGCGCCGCCGAGCTGAGATTCCAGGGCCTCGAGTTCCCTTCGCGCCTTCTGAGTCTGGCCACTTTCGAGGAGCTTCGCGGCGCGGCCCAGCATGGCGCCCGGCGAGGGCGGCGGGTAGTCTCCTCCGAGCAACGTCTTCAAGCGTGTCAACTCCACCGCGGCCTGCGATGCCTCGGCCGCGGAAGGGTGCCCGTAATAGACGCGCTGGAAATAAACGGCGGCGTCAATATTGTCTCCCGCTGCGCCGAATGCCAGCGCCACAGCGAGATCTCCTCGCGGCTGCGGCAACGCCGCATAGTGCTTCCGGAGAATGTCAATTGCCTGCTGAGCCGAGCTGCTCTCGCGATAGGCATCCGCCGCCAGAAGATAGGCTTTGGCGGCTAACGGAGACGAAGGCGTCTGCTTCCAGACTGGCTCCAGCAGCTTAGGCGTCTGGGAATAGTTCTTCAGCGCGAACTCCGCTGACGCGAGCAACCAGGCGCTATAGTCGGCGAGCTTGGGCAGACGCGTCGCGAGCGGCTCAACGGTTTTTACGGCTAAAGGATACTGTCTGGCCTCTAGCGCCGCTTCGCCGGCCTTCAACTGAGCCACCGCGCTGGGCGGCGCGGCAGAAAGAGAGAGCCCCACGGTCAATAGGAGTAAAGCTGCGGCAACAGTTCGAACCATCTCTAGCTCCGATGCATAAATCGGAGGCCCCGTTCTTTTACATTAGGCCCTTCGGCGCCTCGACCGTATTCTCTCATGATTTCAGCAAGGCGCGAAACCGCCCAAAGGGTGTGGTCGTCCCACGCTTATAGGAGTAAAATCCCGAACAGAATGAGAACCCTACAACGAGCGGTATTCAATCTCTTACCCATGTTGACGGCCGCTGGCGCGTTGGCCCAGGCTCCGCCGCCGCCTCCTCCGCTGCTTCCGCCGGCGCAACTGGATACCTTGGTGAGCCGAATCGCGCTGTATCCCGATCCCTTGCTCGCGCAGGCGCTTGCGGCGGCGACCTATTACAACGAGATTCCCGAAGCCGCCCGCTGGGCCGATCAGCACCACTACCTCACGGGCCAGGCGCTCGCCAGCGCCATTCAGGCGGATCAACTGCCTTGGGATCCCAGCGTTCAGGCTTTGTTACCATTTCCTTCTGTTTTGGACATGATGGCCTCTGACCCCGGCTGGACGCAGCAAATTGGAAGCGCATTTATGACGCAACAACAGGACGTGATGGACGCGGTGCAGCGGGAGCGGGTTAAGGCGAGCAACTACGGCTACCTTCGCACCAATAGCCAAATCGTCGTCAGCCCCGGACCTTACATCACGATTCTTCCGGCGAACCCGAACTTTATCGTCGTGCCGGCTTACGACCCGGCCATCGTATTTTTCCCTCCTCGCCCCGGGTTTGTTGTGGCCGGGGGTATCCACTTTGGCTTCGGCATCACCATCGGCGCTTTTTTCCGGCCGTGGGGCTGGGGCTACAACAGCTTCGACTGGGGGCGCCACGTGGTGGTCATCAACAACGCTCCGTGGAGGCGGGCTTGGGATCCGGGGCGCGTATACGCTCATCCGTACGCCGCGCCGGTCCGCAGATTTGAAGGCCCCCGTCCAGCGGAACCGCACGCATTGCGCGAGAGAACTCCAGCGGAGCGGGAAGCTCCGCGCCGAGGCGAGCGCGGGCCGCGCGAGGAGCACCGGGAAGAGCGCCGTTAGTTCATCCGCAGCACGATTTTGCCGATGTGCTCGCTCGATTCCATCCGGCGGTGCGCCTCAGCGGCGTCATCCAAACGGTAGAGGCTGTCGATCACCGGCTTGATTTTTCCAGCGGCGAGCAAGGGCCAGATGCGTTCTTCCAGTTGATGGGCAATGGCTGCTTTGCGCTCCACGGTTTGCGGGCGTAGGCCGGACCCGGTAATTGTCAGTTGCTTGCCGAGCACGAGCGCAATATCGATCTCGGCGTTTTTCGACTCCGTATAGTTTATGAAAATCAATCTGCCGCGAGGAGCGAGCGAGCGGAGGTTCCGCATCGTATAACTTCCGCCGACCATATCCAGAATCACGTCCACGCCTCGGCCGGCCGTCAGTCCGCGCAGGGATTCCTCGAAATCCTCGGTACGGTAATTGATGGCGGCGTTCGCGCCCAGATGGCGGCATGCCGCGCATTTCCCCTCCGAACCCGCCGTTGCGAACACGCGTGAACCCAAGGCATGGGCAAGCTGAATGGCTGTGACGCCGATGCCGCTCGATCCGCCATGCACAAGCAGCGTCTCTCCTTCCCGAAGTCCTCCGATCTCGAACACATCGAGCCAAACCGTGAAGAAGGTCTCCGGAAGCGTGGCGGCTTCCTGCATGGAAAGGCGAGCGGGAATGGGCAGGCATTGAACCGCTGGAGCGGCTGCGTATTCGGCGTAACCGCCTCCCGCGAGCAGCGCGCAAACCGCATCGCCGGATTTCCAACGTGACACGCCAGGCCCCAACGCCGCGATGGTTCCCGCCGCTTCCAGGCCCAATACAGAAGGCATACCGGGGCGAAGCGGATACCGGCCCATGCGCTGAGAAACGTCGGCCCGGTTCACGCCCGCAGCCGCGACTTTGATCAAAACCTCGCCTTCTTGCGGCTCCGGAATCGGCGCTGTAGCGATTTTCAAAACTTCCGGCCCGCCGGGGTGCTCGATCTCGATCTGGCGCATCGTGGTTGGTTCGCTCATTCTTGCCAGCGTACACTGAATTCGGATATGAATCGGGAGCAAGCCTGGGAGATACTCTGCGAGTTTACGAAGTCGGATAGCTTGCGGCGGCATGCGCTGGCGGTCGAAGCGTGCGTGGCCGCTTACGCAGAAAGGTTCGGGGCGGACCGCGAGGAATGGTCTGTCACCGCGCTGCTGCACGATTTCGATTATGAGATGCACCCCGACGCGCCGGACCATCCGATGAAAGGCGAACCGATCCTGGCCGAACGCGGCGTCCCCGAGGAGATCCGCCGCGCGATTCTCTCTCACGCCAACTATAGCGGCGTTTCCAGGGTCTCGGCGCTCGAAAAAACCTTGTTTGCCTGCGACGAATTGGCAGGCTTTCTCACGGCCGTCAGTTATGTGAAGCCTTCGCGCAGCATCCACGAAGTGGAAGTGGCGAGCGTCAGGAAAAAGCTCAAGGACAAAGGCTTCGCGCGGTCGGTGAGCCGCGATGATATCGTTCACGGCGCCCAGGAAATGGGTATCGACCTCGACCAACACATCGAATTCTGCATCCGCGCGATGCGCGCTCGGGCCCAAGAGTTGGGCTTGGCTTAGACAGCAACTTCGCGGCAATGAATGGCAGGAGGAGCCGTTGGTCACAATTACTTGACACGCATCGCGAAGTGCTCTCTTCTGCAAAGTGCGGGGCTATGCAGCTAGGTCGCCGGATATTCAAGGGCCCGGTAACAATGGCGGTCCGGGGTATCGCCTTGATCGGGATTCTGCTTACGGCGCTGTGGCTGGAACGCAGAACCGAGGTCACTCTCCCGACGCCGACAGGTCCATTCGTGGTGGGCCGGACGGTCTACGACTGGGTTGATCGTAAGGCGCAAGATGCATTGGCCCCGGCGCCCGGCAACCAGCGCGAACTTCTCGTCTGGGTCTGGTATCGCGCGCAAGCGGATGCGGTATTGGATGACTATCTGCCGCTTTCGTGCGAACGCCGGCGCGTCCAGATCGCGGGCCGTTGATCCTCAGACCTCTTACATGGGTCTTCGGCCTTCTGACTCGGGATCTATCGAAAGTTCATGGGCCTAGCCTCCGTAATGCGGCTGTTTCGCCGCGGCGGCCCTCGTACCCGGTAGTAATCATGAGAGGAGGAGCTTCCCGCGAAGTGGTAGCTTACTCTACCCTTGCCGAGGACCTGGCCAGCCACGGTTACGTCGTTGTGGGCCTCGATGCCCCTTACCGCACAGGTGAAGTTGTGTTCCCCGATGGCCGCGTGATCGAAAGGAGTCCGGGAAACAACCCGGAGCTCTTTTCGGGCGAGGCATTGGAACATCTTGCCGCCAAACTAGTCGACGCATGGAGCGTGGACATGAGCTTTGTGCTCCGATCAACTCGAGCGGCTGAACGCGTCCGATCCCACTGGAGGGTTCGTAGGGCGGCTCGATATCCAGCGCGTCGGAGCTTTCGGCCACTCGCTCGGCGGCGCGGAAGCTCCGCAGTTCTGCCATGACGATTCACGATGCAAAGCGTCCCTCGACTTAGACGGAGCGCCCTGGGGCAGCGTCGTGCGCGAGGGTCTCGCTCAGCCAGTGATGTTCCTGATGAGCGATCACCGGGGAGAGTCCGATCCGGAGGGCGCTCGGATGACAGCGAACTTCCGCTCGATATTCGGCCGATCGGGCGAGGGTCGCCGCCTGCAAATCATGATCCGAGGCGCCAATCATTACTTATTCAGCGACGATGCAATCCTGAAGAGCCACATTGTGCTGCGGACGCTAACGAGCGCTTGGCATCCTCGGCATCGACGGACGCCGCCAACTTACCGTCACCGCCCACTCCCTGCACAGCTTTTTCGACGAATATCTCATCGGGGCAGGCAGCGCGCGGATGGAGGTCCTTTCTTCGCTCTACCCCGAGATCCAGACTTTCGAGTGAGGCTACTGCACCGCGATGAGGGCGCCGGATTGCGTCGTCCCGCTCCCTACCGTCGCCACCACAGGAACGTCGCCACTGGGCGTTGAAGCCGGCACCACGACGTTGAGTTGATACAACCCCGGTCCCACCAGATTCGCGGCCGCGATTTGCGCCGATACGCCCCCGATCCTCACGGTGACGCCAGAAATCGGAACGGGGTTCGAGATGACCAGGCCATCGGGAATCGGCGTGTTGGCGGGTCCGAATCCTGTTCCGTAGAGCGAGATTTGGTCGCCCGGCTTTACCGGCGCCGAGGCATTAGGGAATAGCGTGGTCGGTCCGATAATCGTTTTGTTGTCGGGTCCGAACCCTGCGATGTAATTGCTCTTTGAGATGAAAAACGCCGGCGAGACCGCTTGCATGGTGACAGTCGCCGAAGCGCTCGTCAGCCCCTGATTTGCTCCGGTGACCTGCACGGGGCCCAAGGTCGAATCCGCTGCCACCAGGGCATTGATCTGCGTCGGGCTGACGTAGGAGATGTAGGCTGGTTTTCCGTCAATCGTGACGCCAGCGCCGTCAAGCTGAGTCGGCAGCTTCCCGCCAGGCATATCGGCGGCTGTCCAGGTTCGCTTGGTGGACGAAAGATTCGCGCCGAAAACGCTCACCCAACTGAACTGTGCCATGCCAGGCTGAAAGCTCGCTCCGTTCACGATCGCGCTGCCTGAGACAACCGGCGCGGCCTGAAAGCTGCCGAACAGACCGTGCTGCTCGTCTCCTGGTCCGGCTGCGAAATAGACTGCGTTGGCGTCGCCACCGCTCGCGCCGTTGCCCGTCCGCAAACCCCAAAGTTCGTCAATCACGATCGGGGCGCCGCTTGGGTCCTGCATCGCGCCCTGCGAAGCGCCGGTCGTGGGATCGTACGCGTTGATCTTGCCGTCGCCGTTATTCCCCACCAGCAGCATCCCCGAAAACGCGCCAAAATTATTCGCCGGCGCAAGGGTCATGCCCCATGGGACATTCAGCGCTCCCCGTGAGGCCAGCCGCGTCTTGAGGACGCCGCTCATGTCATACACGTCCACGAAACCGTTACCTGCTCCGGTCACGGTGTCCGTTTTGTCGCTGTTTTGCTGCGCGTACGCCACAAACAAATTGCCGTTTCCCGGATTCGCGATGTTGTAGGGCGCATAGCCGGACGGAAGTTGTGGATCCGTGAAAGCGCCCGCCGCCAGAGTAACCGGCGCGAAGTTTCCGTCGTAAACCTCTACCGTGCCCGCATGGAAGTTGGCCGCGTATAATTGCGGCGCGCTCGTTGTTCCTCCAATTACGCAGCCCGTATAAATCGCACTCTTGGACGAATTGTCCGTGATAATCACCGCCGCCGTGCCCGCGCCGGTATTCCACCCCGATATCGTCCCATCCAGGGAACAGAACAAAAAGCTCGCTTTGGTGCCGTTGGACAGGACAAACACCGAAGTTCCGTTCGCAATCTGGCCGGTGAGCTGTCCAAACTTGGCGGAGCTCGATTTGCCGGGCGGAATGGTCACTTTGAGCGTAGACACCGTTAATGTGGGAGCCACGCCAGCTGTGCTGTAAACGACCGCTGTGCCGGTTCCGGTCGCGCTGAGCCAGAACGGGCTTGTCGAGCTAGTGGCGATGTCCCAGGCATTCACGAGATTCGGATCGGTGACATCCGCCTTTCCCGGTTGATCGGAAACCAAATTGTGTTGAATATATGCGTTTGCGCCTGCGCCTTGCAGCAGTCCAAGGGACGCCGGAACCATCAGACAGACAACTCCCCATCGCGCCATACTTTCCTCCCGTACAATGAGACTTCTTTAGCCTTAAGACGGT
>DASQJB010000517.1:0-7124 GCA_035631295.1 Bryobacteraceae bacterium
GGAGCGAATCCTTTCATCGACCCGGACGGTTATAAGGCATATGTTGCGGAGCGCGATGACGCGTTCCGCAAGGAGTGGGCGCGGCAGCAGCAGAATCCCGGGACGCCAGCGGGGCGCTAGTTTGCCGGGGCTGAAGCCCCGGTTGCAGGCTAAAGCCTGCTCCACTATTCGATAAATCCTAGCTTCCGCAGGGTGGCCGCGGGTTCAGCGCCGGTGTCTTCATCGTCGTAGGATTGCACCGGGCCGATTTCGCGGCCGTTCTCCAGGGCCACGCCATAGGGCGGATCGCCGAAGGGGAACACGGCCTTCAATTTCTGAAGCTCCAGCGTGAAAACGCCCATCAGTTTGTTGTCGTCCATGAATCCCTTGGCGAACTGCGGCTGCCGGGTGGGGATGCCGACGATGGTCACGTCCTTCCAATGGTAAGTGGACATGTGGCGGGCGGCGTCGTTGCAATGGCTGCATTCGGGATCGAAGAAGAACAGAAAGATGCGGCCATGCTGAAGCGAAAAGGGCTTTCCGTCCACGATGACCGAATCCGGCGCCTTCGTTCCGCTCTGATGCGCCAAGGCGGAGCCAAAGCTCACGCCGGCGAACACGGCGATCGCTCCCAAGGCGACGGCGGCGCTGCGAATGCCGGAGGACGGTTTCGCCCACCAGCCCGCCAGCAACGCAGCCGCAAGAAACCCAGCATCGCCGATAAAGAACCCCGGGCCCACCGTCCGCTTGATCCACGGGAAGCAACTGCAATCTTTCCCCACGAGCTGTGAATAATGGCTGCCGATGTAAATCATGAAGATCACGAGCAACACCGAAGTCAGCGCCGATCCCCACCTCCGAAAGCGGGGAACCAGAATCATGGCTCCGCCAAACATTTCGGCGATTGCGAGAGTTAAAACGAGCGCCAGGCTGAAACGCGAAGGCACCAGCAATTCTTCAAACATCCGGGATACCCGGAATGGATCAACGGCCTTAAAGACTCCGGCCACGACGAACAGAACCGCAACGAACAACGCGAGAACGTTGCCCGCTATGGTTTTCCAAGACGGGATCTCTAGAGACCGGGCTAGAGGTCCCGCCGTAGTGCTTGCTTCCATAAACCATATTCTAGCCCTTTGTGCGGGACCGGGCAGGGGCGCGAGGGAAACGATCCGTCGCCGGGATGGGTCAACAAGGTGTGGGACAAATTGCAGTTGGTCAAGTTGAAGTAGTCCTGCGGGACTTCGATGGGACGCGAACCCTTTATCCCACCGATCTGCCGCTGCGCGACGTGATCCATACCAGCGAGATGGATCTCGGGATTGAAGTCGGCAAGACCTACGTGCGAACGGCGGAAGTGGACGAGCGCGGGCGAACGATCTACGCCGAGCGCGTTTGATCCAATGAAAACGCGGCGAAAGCCGCAGCGCCGCCAAGCCTCCTATTTGGACATTGTATTGCTGGAGTGTCTCGATCTGACCTCTATGAGCGTCGTCGTTGAGACCTCGGCCCGGAACCGCGCCTTGTCGCTAGCAATCCTCTTATTGAGCTTGGGAATAGGAGCTTGGCTGCGGTTTTTCGGTCTCTCCAATAGAGGCATCTCTCATCCCGAGATCTATGTTCCCGGTATCCACTTGCCGGAGAGCATTTCGGAGCCGGCCCAGCGCGATACCGTTTTCAAGGTTTTTGACCGGGACGTTCCTCCGATACTCATCCTCCGGGCTATTACCTGGGCATGTTTCCTTGGACGCGGCTTGCGGGCACAAGTCTTTTCGCCATTCGGCTGCCTTCGGCGATTATGGGCCTAGCCTGCATTGCGTTAGTCTACGCCCTGGGCGCGATGACTGGCAAGCCGCTTTCCGGGTCGCTGGCAGCTCTGCTGTTGGCGGCAAGCGGCTACCACGTGTTCTGGAGCCAGGTGGCGCGGATGTTTGCGCAAGCTTGCTTTCTGGGGCTGGCTTCCACTGTATTGCTGCTGTGGCTCGCCCGCGGCGCCAGGCATCGCCTGATTTTGGGGACTTGCTATGTGGCCCTGATCCTGGCGGGTGTCGCGACACACGTCTTTTTCTGGACGTTGTTCGCTACTCACATGATTTGGGCTCTTGCCCGCGCATGGGGCGTGGGTGAACTGTCCGGGATCTGCCGCGCGCAACTGTTGGCGCTAATCCTGGGCTCGCCCTTTATCGCGTTTCTCGCTTATCAAAGCGGCAACACGGTGGCGGAGCTGAGCGGAAACGGCCTACAATTCCTGGCGGCTTACATTCCTTTCGCGTTCCTTCTGCCGACGACAGACTCGGGCTTCTTCCCTTCCGCGGTTCCACTGACGGGATCCCTGGCGGCCTGGGCGTTTCGAGCGGTGCTGCTATTGTCGGGGGCGCTTCTGCTGGCAGCAGGTTTGCGTGAAACGTTTCGCCGCGAGGATATCGGCATGCATGATTACAAGTGGCTGCCTGGAACAGGCCGTACGTGGCGGCTTGGGTGGATCGCGGCAGGCGTGGCGAGTACGGGGGCAATTCTCGGCTTCGTTTACATGACTCGCTATCTTGAAAAGGGCCAGCTTCACGAAACGATCAAGGCCACGCAGATCCTGGCCATGCTGCCGGCTCTACTGACTGCGGCAGCCATTTCAGCGGATCATTTTTGGGGACGCCTGCCGGCCGCCGGAACCTGGATCGACCGTGTCTCTCGCCCCGCGGCGCTGCCCGCGCTTCTTGCGGTGTTGCCGTTCGCTCTGTTGGCGGCGGGGTCGCAGATACGACCGCTGCTGAACCAACGCGGGCTTTTGTGCACGGCTCCTTATTCGTTGTTGCTGCTGTCAGCCGGTCTACTTTCACTTCGTGCTCGAATCTGGAGGGTGGGATTGGGAATCGTGGCGGGCGTCGGCTGCATCGCCAGTCTGTCCTCTTACGCGCGCATGAACGTGGGGCCCGTCGATTACAGCAGGCTTGCGGCCACGATCTCACCGGAGATTCAATCGCGCGACCCGGTTTTCATCCGCAAGGCGTGGTACGCGACGCCGCTGTTTTATTACCTGACTCCGGATCGGTACAGCCTCGTTGGCCGCGACTTCCAGGGAGCCCTGCTTAAACATCCGGAGTCCAGGATTTGGGTGGTGCTGATCGACGAGGATCACGCCACAAGCGATATGGCCAACGCGCTCTCGGATTATCGCTTGGTCCGGACCATCCGAGGGGCGGATGGCCAGGCTCTGCTCTACCAGAGGGCCTTGCGGTAAGCGGTTGATTCTGCAGGTCTCGACACGAGTGTCGAGACTGCAGGCAAGGGTGCCTGCGCCGCTCGGCGCTAGGCCACTTCCAGCCGCACCCAGCCGGGCAGCGTCGAAGGCTCACCCCCCTCGAATACGATTTTGCGTGTCTTCGGGAACGGCAATCCGGTCTGCATGACGCGCTGAAAAAACGGAAACTCGCGCAGGATGCCGCGGAACGCGGCGTCGTCGGTTTCGAGATACGCCACTTTGGAGTGAAGCCCCCCGCCCCAGCCCACCGAGAGCAGGCAAGCCCTGTCACCGGCGGCGGCTTCCTGCACGCGTTTCTCGAGCGATTCAACGGCCGCTGCGAGCTTCCTCAGGCCGCCCCACTCCGCGTACCGTTTGTGACGGGCCAGTTGACCCGCTGCGTAGCGGTTGGAAGCCTGGAACAGCCTCGACCGGTCTTGCGAAGAATCCTCGCTCCAGGCGCCTTCGAAGCTTGTCCCGGGAACGGCCATTTCCGCAAAGCTGGGCGTGCTTTCGTCTATGTGGCGGGCATCGGAGGTTCCGCGCGCGGACTTCCAGCCGAGCTCGAATCTGTCCGCCCCGCGCGCGACCAGCGCCGCTACCCGCAGCAAGTAGACTTTCATCGTTGAATAAGCGCCCACGGCGGAGTCTCCCGCTCCCACGCGCTTGGCTCGCGGGACGTCCTCCAGCTTCACCGCGGGATTTCGCGGCGCCCGCTCGCCGGACATTCGTTCGGCGAGATCGCGCATAGTCTTTTCGCTCCAGCGGTCGAAGACGGCGCCCGAGCGCAGCGCTCCCTTGAGCGCGGTGGCCGGCAAATACGGCCCCGCCGTGGATGCGGCGAACGTGGGAATGAACAAATGTTCGGCGCGCGCGCGCTCCCAAACGGGGATGGCGCTGGGATGCTCGAAAGGGATGCGGCGTCCGGCGAAGTTCTGCGCAAAGCCACCCCAGGAAGCGAAGTCGAGCTTGTCGGCCTTCTTCAATTGCGTCAAATACCCTTCCAGCCGTGGGCCCTTGGAAAGCAGCTTGAAGATGCGGCGCTGGTCCAGCACGTTAACATGATCGCGCCACACCATGTAATCGATGGGAGCGAGTTTCTGCCCATCGCCCACCAGCGTAGGCGTGAGACAAGTGATGCGGTACTTCATGCAACCGCCTCCCTGGCGGGCTCGACCTTTAGAGGTATAGGAACCGCCACCGCGTGGCCGGACCGATAGACCGGGTGCGGGAAGCCTGGCGGCGCGACATCGGCCGCTGCCCCGCGGAGGGGAGTTGAAGAAACCAGCACCGATCCTTCCGCGATCATGCGGCTGGCTCGTTTCGGCAGGCCCCATCCGGCGTCGCTTTCCACGCGCCCTCCCCGCGCGATCAGGGCGTAATTGCCGCGCTTCCAATCAATCGAATCCGCCGGCGCGGGGTGGAACAACGAAAGCAGCCACCAGGCCCCTTCCATGGAAGGATCGCTATCGCGAGCAGCAAGCAACTCCGAGGGAGGCTCGCCGAACTCGATCTCCGCGCGGCCCCATCCGCGCGACCGCTCGCCGCCGAATCCCGAATCCGCCAGCAGGCGCAGCGCTCCGCTGACTGGGTTCTTCCAGGCGTCGTGAGCGGCATCGCTTGCGAACGCCACGAACGCCCATAGCCCTGCATTCGGCGCAAACTCCAGGCAGGCGCTGGAATGCGGCGCGACGCCGGCGCCCGCGCGATCCACCGCCGCGCTCGACCGCACCGAAACATGAAAGGGCCCCTGCGTTCCCATGGCGATCAGAGTCTCGCTCACGCCGTCCACGGCCCAGCCTTCTTCGGAAACGGGCTTGCCGCTTACCAGCGACTGGACCACCGAAAGCGGCGCGAACCTCGCGCCCTTCCATCGCACCTTCGACGACGCCGGAGGGGGCCACAAGCTCCTGGGCGGCGTTACGTAAATCGTGTCGCCGTTAAACGGGAAGCAGGAACTGAAGCACACGGCCGGCTCCGCGGCGGTCGCGGTCGCGGCTAGCCATTCGTCCAGCATCCCGAGCCGCGCCATGGCATGCGAGACCGCGGAATAGAGCGAATCGCTGTGATAGATGCGCTCGACCCGGTCGCGGTCCCCGGAATCGGGACCAATGCGCCAAGGGCCGGTAGGGCGCAAGCGGAGGAAGAGACTCGCGGGCATGTTTGGTACGTACTAGTTTAAACGCTCTCCAAAGTCGCAAAGCACGCAAAGACTTCTAAAACTAGAACCGGGCGACGGCCAGGCCGGTGCGGGGTGTGCCGCCGCCGCCATTCAAGGTGCTGACGTAGCCAAACCCGGATGACAAGGCTCCGGTCTGTCCTGGTGTTCCTGCCACGAAAGGGTTGGTGTTATTGCGCCGCGCTTGACGGGTTCGTAGACAACGGCGCGAGAAAGAAATGCCGATTGAAAATGTTCTGGAATTCCATTCGCAATTGCAGCGTGTACCTTCCGTCGCTGCCCATGCGGAAGATGCGGCCGAAGTTCACATTTTCCGACGGCTGGCGCTGCCAACGTAGTTGTTGTAGTAAGCGGACGTGACGCCGAAGGTTCCCGCCGGCGCGTCGGTCCAGGCGGCGGGATTCAGCACGAGCGTCTTTGTCGGATCGAAATGCGAGTTCGGGTCGACCAGGAACAGGTTGCGCTCGCCGTTGGCGAGATTCCAGAAGGTGCTGCCGCCGGCCGAAAGCGTCGCGCTCCTGCCCAATTGGGCGAAGATGTTGTTCAGCGAGCTGGGAACCTGAATGAGCGCCCCGCTCTGATACCGAAGCGCCGCGCCCAGCGTCCAGTCCCTTACGATCGCCGAGGCGAACCGGTTTTGCAGGACCCCCACGACGGCTTCGGGACCGGATAGATTCCCGCGAACACAAGCTGGAACGGCCGGCTGAAGGGCGAAAGCTGCTTGTTGATGCCGCGGTTGTAAACGTCGCTGACGGCGGGCGGGGCGGCGGTCTGATAAGCCGAATCCGAGTTTACGCCCAGGCTCAGTTCCTTTTGCCACGCAAAAGATCCGATCGCCTCGAGACCATGCGAGAACCGCTTGGCAACCTTCGCCTGAAGCGAGTCGTACCACGTATCGCCAAGAGGAGGGCCGAGGACGGGCGCCACGGCAGTCCACTGCGGATAGGGACGGATATTTTGGATCACGGAAACGGCGGCGGCGCCCGTGCTCGGCAGTCCCGGATAGGCTGGAACGCCGAAGCCACGCTGG
The DNA here is from genome assembly GCA_035631295.1 of Bryobacteraceae bacterium. Taxonomy (GTDB): domain Bacteria; phylum Acidobacteriota; class Terriglobia; order Bryobacterales; family Bryobacteraceae; genus Palsa-187. The sequence continues at coordinate 6,424 of DASQJB010000517.1, forward strand.
ATCGCCGTAGGCGAACTGATGAGGCTGGTGAGCAGCGTTCGGTCCGCCGCGTTGGCGATGTTCAAGCCGAACCGCGCCAGATCCGTGACGTCGAGCGCGTTGTAGTTGGGAATGTCCAATCCAGGAGCGGTGAACCAGACTCCTCGGTTGCCTACGTAGCTGGCCTCCGCCACCAGATTGCGTGTAATTTCCCGCTGCAGTCCCACGCTCCATTGGAAAATGCGCGGCGGCCGCGCGTCGCCGTCGACAGAAATAAAAGGCGACTGAGGAGGATAGCACGCAGCGCGAGCCGTTCCCGTGCACACTGTGCGCGTCGGATACTTGTTCGGATCGAAGTTGGGCCAGGTGAGAACGGGATTGCCGTAGGGATTTCCGGGCGCGTAAGGATTGCCACCCGCTAATCCGTCGGAGAGGACGCTGACGCCATAGCCGGGCGCGTTGAAAGAGTAGAAGTCCTCGGCGTTCTGGGAAAGCTGCGCGTTATTCGACGTAGTTCCGTAGGTGAGCGCCGCGCCTGCGCGCAGTACCGTCTTGGAATTGATCTGGTAAGCGATGCCCAGCCGCGGTCCGAAGGCGTAGGGATAATTGTGAGAAAAAGAGCAATTGCACCGGCCGGGGTCACGCCGCCGTGGCGGCCTTCGAGAGACCCTGCAAGCTCGGAAATAAGTTGGAGTAGTAGCCGTTCAAGCCAATTCTGCTCT
>DASQJB010000518.1:0-4242 GCA_035631295.1 Bryobacteraceae bacterium
ATCGGGTTCGGACATGCGTGTGCGTTCGCGGAACCCGAAGGCTCGTGCCAGCCAATCCAGCGCCGCGGCACAGTTCTCATACGAAAACATCGGAATAACGCCTGGGTACTCGTCCGCCATGACCTCAGTCTAACTTTAGGACCATGCAGAAACCATCGCTCCACCGCGTCATAGGTCAATCGCTCTATTCGCCAACTCGTTCGTGGGGCCATGCTGGTTGGAAATTACTAGCGAGCTACGGAACAGACAGCGGCTAAAGCCCGATTTCCTGAGCGCGGCTTTCGGCACGGCTGAAGGCCGTGCCCTAATACGAAGTGCGCCAAGACCGGAGCGAAACATCAGATCAAAATCGTCCGGATGGAGGCGATAAGCCAGGCGTTGCGCTCCTTCTTCATAACGAACAGCGCGGTTCGGCCCATCAGGACCAGCGAGCCGTATTGAATGCCGGAGGCGTCGACGAGCGCCACATACGGGCTCACGAAGCGGATCGCTTGAGGGCGGAAATATGGCCGCGAGGTTTCGGACCATGGCGACGAAGGCAGCAGCCGCTCGAATTCCGTGAAGGCGCCGGGCGCGAAGAGCTGCCGGGCCGCGGCTTCGGACGGGGCCCGGTTCAGCGCACGAATCGCGTTTTCGATATCGGCCCTGTCCGAAGCTTCGTCGGCGCGCACGAGTCCCGCGAAGAGCAGCGCCGTGAGCACGATTGTCTTCCTCATGACTGGTTATGCCGCCTCCCGGCCGTTCCTTTCACTGGGGCGGTTTTGGATATAATCGGCATCGCCATGGCCAAGATCATCATTCCTCCGGGCTTCGATTTGGCGATCGCTTTGGAGGCCGCGGAGCTGATAGTCCAGGCGTACGCGCAATTCGACGCTTCCAAAACCGGGGCCAAGTGGGGCCTTCCGGCAGAGTATCTAAGTCACGCGCTGCTTTCCGCCAGAGCGGAAGGCCTACTCGCCAAGCCAGAGCCCTTCGGATTTGTGGCCCAAAACAAGACCTCAGGAAACGTCTTCGTGACGTTTCGCGGCACGGATACGCTCGAGGATTGGCTGTCGAACGTTACGATCAGACACACCAATCATCCCTGGGGACCGGTGGAGGAAGGTTTCTGGAACTTATACCAGCAGTGCCAGGAGAACGTACGCGCCGCGGTGAAAGCAGCCGCGGTGCCGCAAGTCATCGTGACAGGGCACAGCTTAGGAGGCGCTTTGGCAACCTTGGCCACGGCCGATTTGGCTGATTCAGGACTAACCGTAAAAATGTACAATTTCGCCAGCCCCCGCGCAGGAAGTCCGGCTTTCGCGGAGCGGTTCAATCAGCAAGTCCCGGTTGCCTGGCGGACTGTCAACACCGAGGATCTGGTTACCACCGTCCCCCTCTCGACGCCGAGTTTGGAGCCAGGCAAGTCGGCCCATGGCCTGTTGGGAGTTTTGATTGGGGTCGCTCCCAAGCTGGATTTTGAGCACGCCGGAACGCCGGTAAGCTTCACGAGTTTTAACGGCTCGATCACGGCGAATCACCAGATGGACACGTATCTGGCGGCGTTGAGCGCGGCGAAGGCGGCTGTCGTTTAAACTGAGGCGATCTATGATGCGATTCTCTCTCCCAATTTTCGCGCTGCTGGCCGTGGCGCAGCCGTCCTCCGCCGCCGTCTCGGGCGAAGCGGTTTATCAGAGGCGATGCGCCGGATGCCATGATTCGGCCGGCGAACGGATTCCTCCGCGCGAGGCGCTGAAGCAGTTATCTGTCTCGCGCATCTTGCGGACTTTGGATTTCGGCGTCATGATCAACGTCGCGTATGTACTCACGCGCGAGGAACGCGAGGCCGTGGCGAACTTTCTGGGCGTCAATCGGCCCGATACGCCCGTACCTACGCAAGCCTATTGCGCGGATCGAGCCGTGAAGATCGGCGCCGCGCCGAATCCGAACTGGAACGGCTGGGGCCCGAGTCTTTCGAACACGCGCTACACAGCCACGGGCGGGATCAACCTGAATCAAGTCGGCAAGCTGAAGCTCAAATGGGCGTACGCCTTTGAGGGCGACGTGAGCGCATTCGGCGCACCCACGGTTCTCGGCGCCACGGTGTTTGTGGGAAGCGCGGGCGGCGCGGTGCAGGCATTGGATGCGGGAACGGGTTGCGTCCGGTGGGTGTATCAGGCGAGCGGTCCGGTGCGCTCGGCGCCGATTGCCGTGGCGAACGGAGCCACGCACGTGCTGGTGTTCACCGATCTTACGGGATGGGCCTATGGCATTGAAGCCGAGACGGGACGTGAGTTATGGAAGAAGAAACCGGAGCCGCACGAATCCACGCGCTTGACCGGAACCGCCGCACAGGCGAATGGCATCGTCTTCATTCCGGCGGCGTCGTGGGAAGAAACGCGCTCGAGCAATCCCGAATATGCCTGCTGCACGTTCCGCGGCAGCGTGACGGCGCTGCGCGCCAAAGACGGGACGCAGGTTTGGAAGACCTACACGATTCGGGAAACGCCCAAGCAGATTGAGAAGGGCGGCATAGGGAGCTGGGGGCCATCGGGCGCGAGCGTGTGGGGATCGCCGACGCTGGACGCCAAGCGGAGCTTGCTGTACGTCACAACCGGCGATAATTTTTCGTCGCCGGCCACTAATATGAGCGATGCGGTGCTCGCGCTGGAAATCCAGACCGGCCGGATCGTTTGGTTCAAGCAGATGACGCCCGGCGATATTTTCAGCGGCGTGTGCACGGGAACTCAATGTCCCGGGCCGGATTTCGATTTCGGCTCGTCGGTATTGCTGGAGAAGCTGCCCAATGGTCGCGAGGTGCTGCTGGCTGGGCAGAAGTCGGGGGTGGTGTACGCGCTCGACCCGGATCGCAAAGGCGAAATTCTTTGGCAGACGCGCGTAGGCAAAGGCGGGACCAACGGCGGCGTGCAATGGGGCATGGCGAGCGATGGGCAAAAGGTGTACGCAGCTGTTTCCGATCTGGTGAGAAAAGCGGCGCCGGGCACAGTCGTTCAGGTGGGGCTGCCGCCCGATCCTACGCAAGGCGGAGGACTCACCGCTTTGCGGATCGGCAATGGCGAAAAGGCTTGGTACGCGGCGCCGCAGCCGTGCGGGAGCAAGGCCACATGCAGCCCGGCGCAGCCGCAGGCCGTGACGGCGATTCCGGGAGTGGTGTTTTCCGGATCGGTGGACGGGCATCTGCGCGCCTTCGGCGCCGAGGACGGCAAGTTGATTTGGGATTTCGACACCGCCCGTGACTACAAATCCGTGAACGGAATCCCCGCTAAGGGTGGATCGCTGGATGGTGCGGGTCCCGTGATTGCAGGAGGCATGTTGTTCTTGAACTCGGGTTATGCGCGCAATGGCGGGATGGCGGGCAACGTTTTGCTGGCGTTCGCGCCGGAGGAATAGAGCGCTGGCTGTCAGACATCGCAAGCAACTGTCTGACACGTGTTTATTGTGGACGAGGATGACGGCGAAGCGTATTTCAGCCCGAATCGAATCTCGCCTTGAATACCGGCTGCGGCGGAAGGCGGGGGAACGAAAGACGGAGTCCGCATCATTCGCGAGGCGCTTCAGAGCTACCTTCAGACGGACTCCGGCGAGCCCTCCGCATAGGACACGGCTACCCGGGCCGGGCTGGATGCGCGAAGCGTCTTCCCAGGGATCTGAGCATGAATCCTAAATATTTGGCGGGATTGGGTGGATCAGGATGTTTCGCGTCCTTGTGGACGCTGGACCTCTAGTGGCGATTCTTTCACCCAGCGACGAATTTCACCGGCAATGTGTGGATGTTCTCAAGTCGCTGGCTCCGCCCTTATACACTTGTTGGCCGGTATTGGCGGAAGCCGCATGGCTTCTTCGCGCGGACCCGCAAGCAGTCGAGACACTTCTGCGCGGCGGTGCGGCCGGATTCTACAATACCCTGGCATTGGGCGGCGAAGACGGGGAGGCGATCGCAGGGGTCCTGAAGCGCTACCGAAACTTGCTGGCGCGGCTTGCCGATGCTGCTCTCGTGCACCTGGCGCAAAGAGAACGCATCGAAACCATATTCACTCTTGATCGCCGCGATTTTGGCGTGTACCGTCCGGGTCCTAACTGGGTATTCCAGATCATCCCGTAGCCCGCCCTATGGGCATTCTATTCTCGGCTTACCAGGCGGAGCATGCTTAGGGTTACGGTGAAAATCCGGTCGTCGGTGGGTACGGTCCAGGTGGGGGAGGCGTCGATTTCCACTAAGTAATCCTCCGCTTCGGGCAGGTC
>DASQJB010000519.1:0-6765 GCA_035631295.1 Bryobacteraceae bacterium
GGAGTCCGCCAGAGCCAGGCCTCGACACGAGTGTCGAGGCGGCAGGCACGAGTGCCTGCGCCACCGCATTGGTTGCGGCTTTGCTGCTTTGTGGGCGGCCCGTGGCCTTGCGGCGGCCTCGCAGACCCCTCCACGAGCGCCCAGCCGGGCCGGGGCCCCACAGGGGGCCATGAGGCACTCCCATGCGGTCAACTTCGGAGCGTAACTTTTTAGCGTTCCCGGCGGATTATTGTTAACGAGAATCCCTGGAGAGCGATGACGCAGAGCACCGACGACCGGCTGCGGATCGAAGCCGCGCAACGCGACCCTGCCCGCTTTGGCGAACTCTATGAAGAGAATTTCTATCGCGTGTATGCCTACGTCGCGCGCCGCGTCGGAGACCGCCATCAGGCGGAGGACCTGACGGCCGACATATTCCGGGAAGCGCTGGCCAGCATCCGAAAGTTCGAGTGGCGCGGCGCGCCCTTCTCCGCGTGGCTATTTGGCATCGCCGCGCGTATCATCGCGGATCATTTTCGCCGCTCGGGCCGCGAGTCGGGGAGTCCGGCGGCAAGCGCCGAGCAGTCTTCGAATGACCAGATCGAGCGGAGCGCCATGTTGTTCCAATTAGTGGACCGGCTCCCAGAAGCACAGTTTCGCGTCATCCACATGCGATTCGTGGAGCAGAAGAGCATCCGCGAAATCGCCGAGGAGCTCGGACGCAGCGAGGGCGCCGTGAAGCAACTTCAACTTCGCGCCATCGAAAACCTGCGGGCTCAAATGGAGGGCGCCCATGCCTGACCGCGCGCTCGTCGAACTACTGGATCAGGCCGTCGAATCAACTCTCGCCGGGAGAGCGCCCGCCGCGGCTGGCGATCCCGAGCTGGCTCCGCTGGCGGAGATCGCGCGGTCACTGCGCGACTTGCCCGCCGAAGATTTTAAGACTCGTTTGAAGACTGAATTACAAAGGAGATTATCCATGACCGCATCCACTATGGAAGAAGTTCGTGCGGGATTCCGTACGATTACGCCTTTCATCATCCACGAGAACGCGCCAGACCTAGTCACTTTCCTGAAAACCGTTTTTCGCGCGGAAGAACTGAAGCGCAATACCGAGGAGTCTGCCTACGGATTCTATTCGGAGGTCCGAATCGGCGATACCGTAGTCATGATTGGCGGAGGCGAAGCTGCGCGCCACGGCAATCTGCCGTCTGCTCTGCACGTGTACGTGGAGGATTGCGATGCCGCCTACCGCCGCGCGCTGGATGCCGGAGCCGTCACGCTAGTGGGCGCGCTGGGAGAACCTGCCGATCGGCCTTACGGGGAGCGCTCCGCTTTCGTGAAGGACCGTTTCGGGAACCATTGGTACATCGCCACGCGTTTGGCGTCCACGCCAGCCACGGAGGGTTTAGGAGCCGTGCTTCCGTTTTTGCATCCGCAAGGGGCACGCAAATACATCGACTTCCTGAAGCGCGCTTTCGGCGCGGAAGAGATGGCCGTGTACGAACAATCGGGCCGAGTCATGCACGCCGCGGTGCGCGTCGGCAATGCCGTGGTCGAGATGGGAGAGCCGGACGACCGGTCAGGCATTCCTTCCAACGGACTCTTCCTGTTTGTAGAGGACGTCGACGCGGCCTATGCGCGGGCTCTCGAGGCTGGAGCCACCGTGATCAGGCCGCCCCAGGATATCCCTTACCAACTGCGGTCGGCAGTCGTGCGGGATCCTGCCGGGTACTTTTGGTGGCCCGCCCGTTGGATTCGTTAGCGAACCCCGAGTGCAACCAGACAGTTACAGAGCCGCGACCAAAGGGAGCGGTCATAGCGCCGGGTTTTTCAACAACCTGCTTCCTACTCCTGTGCGGTTGCGGTTCTAGGCTGGTAATCCCGCAGCAATGCGAGCACGTCCGCGTGCTTCATTTTCTCGGCCCATGCAAGCGGCGTGGCCCAGGGCCCAGCGTCAGCTTCCACAGGGTCCGCACCGTGTTCCAAGAACAACTTCACCAGTTCGATCCGACCCTCGCGGCACGCCACGCCGAGAGGCGTACTCTTGCTCCACTCATCCCTCGAATCGAGACGGGCTCCCGCATCCAAAAGCATCCTCGCTTTCGGCACGCGCTCCTCTTCGGGCCGGAACTGCTGCGAGACCGGCCAAGGGTCGCCCGCGACTCGCTGCAAGATGGTCGGCGCACATTTACCCACATCACATCGCTCCAGCAGCATGCGAAAGCAGGCGGGTCGCCCCGGCCGCAGCTTTCATCCAACTTTGCGTCCCACCAGGGATCGTCGCGCGGCCGATCAATTCGGGGAGCGCCACAGAATCTCCGGATGATTCACGCCGCCGATGAGAAGCAACTCCGCCACGGGCTGGCCGGCCGCTGAATCCGGAATAGCCTGCGGACGGAGCACGCCGACAGCTTCATCGCCAAGCATTTGCTTCGCTTTATCGGTCAGACCAAGCCATCCCACCATCTCCGCGTCCAGGTAGCCTCCGTAACGCTCCATCAGTTCGATCATCGCGGCGTTCTTCATTCCATACGCCACGAATAGCGGCGTTCCGCTGGCATAGATGTGCGCATTTGGATCACCGCCGCGCGCAAGCAGCATCTCGGCCATCGCGAGCTTGTCGTGTTCGGCACAATTGCGCAGGGGCTGGCCCCAGGAGTCCTCCGCCGGTTCCAGATCCAAACGCCTCCGCTCGTCCGGATCGAATCCGAGATCGAGAAGCAAAGCAACGATCTCCGGCCGATCATAGTTGACCGCTTGTGATAGCAACCCTTCGCCTGCATCCAGCGCGCCTTCAGCGTGCCGGGCGCGCAGCCATTCGCTGTTGCCGGTGGCGATGGCCCAACGCGCGGTTCGCTGCGCTCCGTACACGAGGAGCAGGTCCATCATGGCGGTTACCTTCTCAGGAGTGCCGGTCCTGCCCCAGCCTCTTCCGCAGCCGGCTACATCCAGGGGCGACTCGCGCCACTTGGAACGCGCGTTCACGTCCGCTCCATGATCGAGCAGCCACCGGGCCGTTCGCTCAAGCAAGAGAGCCGCGGCCGCGTGAAGGGGCGTGACGCCATCACGTTGGGATTGGATCAGTACCGGTTCCGCCGCCAGGATCGCAAGGGCACGATCTTCGTCGCCGATCCTGAAGGCCGCGGAAAGCTCAGGGGGCAGTGCTGGCAAGTCGGATTTTGTGGACGGCTGTGGGCCTCCCGGCTGGAGCGCGTGGGACTCGCGGATGATCGCAACAATCTCGTCGTATCCGCGCTCAGTTGCCATGGTTAGGGCGCCCCCCACGCGTGTTTCGGCCCCGTTTTCGATCAGCAGGCGCACCATCTCCGGCATCCGGTGGCATACCGCGTGATTGAGAGCGCGGTCATCGTACCCGGAGAGGTTCATATTCACCAGCTCCGGACGCAGGCGGAGCATGCTGCGCACTTGCTCGAGATCGCCGGCGCACACGGCGCCCTTGAAGGCCTTGACGGTGACGCCTTCCACGTAGGCCTTGAGCTTGGGCCAACTTTGAAAGCCATAAGCGCGCGCGAGGACGAGTTGGGCGTCGTGCAGCGCAAACGTCGTGGGATCTGCATTGCGGTAGTGTGCCGCTACTTCGGCCCATGGCGCTCGCGTCGCCCGCGCGAAACGCTTCCAAGAGTTCCTTCGACTGACGCTTAAGTTGTTCGAGATCGGGATGCTCGCGCATGGCGCGAGTGGGGAAAGACTTGTTCACAATGAGCTCCTTTCGTAGCGCCCGCTGTCCGCTAACGGGCAGAAAAGAGTTCATCGAACAGCTAAACAGAACGGATACGATTCAAGGGGACGCAGTCCTTCCCGCGGACACGGTGGCGGCCTTGAAGAGCCTGACGCAGCTTACCACGTCCGGGCGCCCTTGGACGAACCCACCACAAGGAATAGTCGACATCGTTGGAACGCCAGATTCGCGCTTCGGCTTCTGAGGCAGTGGCTGGGGACGGAGAAGAATGAATGCTTGCGGGCGGCTGACGCGGCGGCATAGGAGCGATATTATCGGTTTGGCCTTCCGCCGTAAGGAGTCCAGCCATGAAGCTCTCTCGCCGCCGCGTCGTTCAAATGGGCGCCGCTCTCGCGTCCGCTCCCGCAGCCTTTGCACAATCCCGAAGCCGGGAAGGTGCCGAAGCCGGCCTCGCTCCTATCAATGCCGACCCTAACCGCCGCATCCTGCTCAAAGGCGGAACCATCGTCAGCATGGATGCGTCGGTGGGCGATTTCGTAGAGGGCGATATTCTCATTCAGGGCAAGAAAATCGCGGCGGTTGGCGCGAACGTCAAAATATCCGGCCCCGCGCCGCGAGTCATCGACGCTTCCAATACGATCCTGATCCCCGGCTTCGTCGATTGCCACCGCCACTCGTGGGAAGGCGTGCTGCGCCGGATCATCCCCAACGGCGACATCGCCAAGTACATGGCTACGACGCATCAGGGCTTCGCGCCCTATTACCGCCCGCGGGACATGTACATTGGCAATCTGATCACAGCGCTGGGTTGCATCGACGCCGGGATCACGTGCATCATCGACAATTCGCACAATTCCCGCTCGGCTGCTCATTCCGATGCGGCCGTACAAGCGTTGTTCGATTCCGGCATCCGCGCCGTGCACGCCTCCGGCGCTCCCCAATCGGGAACATGGGATCGCCAGTGGCCCCAAGACCTGGATCGCTTGCGGAAGCGCTTCTTTTCTTCTGAGGATCAGTTGGTGACGCTCCGGATGTTCTCCGGGCTGGACCGGGGAAACTATGCCGTGGCGCGCAAGCTCGGCCTGCGCATCACCACTGAATTCCAGGGAGCCGCGGCCGCGGCCACGCTGGAGCAATTCTGGAACGATAAGCTCCTCGGTTCCGACATCACCTACAATCATTGCGGCGGCTTGACGGATGTTGCGTGGCGACGAATTCGCGAATCGGGCGGAACCGTGGATGTGTGCCCCAGATCCGACCCGCAATACGCCTTGGGCGACGGCATTCCCGCATTCCAGAAGGCGCTCGATCACAGCATCCGGCCTGGCCTGAGCGTGGACAACGAGGTCTCCTATGGAACCGACATGTTCACGGAGATGCGGGTGGTCTTCAACATCCAGCGCGCCTTCGCCACCAACCGCAGCGTGAACGGCGACGCAAACCCGCCCAAGTTGGTGAACGTCCGCGAAGTGCTCGAGTGCGCCACGGTGAACGGCGCGGCCTGCGCCGGACTCAGCGCCAAGTGCGGTTCGCTCACGCCCGGTAAAGAGGCCGATATCGTGATGATCCGCACGGACGACCTGAACTTATACCCCTCAAACAACGCGCTTGGAACCGTGGTTGCCGCGGCCGACATCAAAAACGTGGACACCGTGATCGTCGCCGGCGTGATTCGCAAATCGGGCGGAAAGATGGCCGGCGTGAACTGGCCTATGCTCCGCGCGCAAATCGACGAATCGCGGAACTATCTATTTGAAAAGGCGGGCTACAAGCTCGACATTTTTTCCGCTTAGATTGTTCACGACCGTATACGAGACGTCAGTTCGCCGACGGCTTCTCCAAATGATCAATGACGATAGTCTCCACCGGCCCGCGTGAGCGTTCAAGCTTCAGTCCCAACGCGCTTACGGTCCTCTGGGAAATCGTCACTAGGTCGTGCTCTTCCGGATCGTAAACGTGGTCCAGCGCGAAATCGAATGGTCCAGTCAGCCCCGTTCGATCGAGCACCGGACCGCCGATCGACCGACTGAGTTGCGAAGCGATGAACTCCATCGTCGCGTTCCACCTGACACCGTTCCGATTCCGCCGCCGAGCCCGGCGAAGAACATCCGATATTCCGGGTGCTTCGGCGGCTCGAACTTCGGCTCCTTGGGTCCTTTGCTGAGCAGATACACGACCCCTTCCTTCGATTCGCGATGGAATTTCAATTGGAATCGATCCATCAATAGCGCGAGCAGCATCTGCCGCTGTTCCTCGACTAGCGGTGCCTCGGGATTCGACGGTCTGAACGAGCTCAGCTTCGACGATGCGGGCGGCTTGGCCTCGATCATGAACCGCTCTGAGTCGATCCACGCGGGAGCGCCCACGATCTGGAATCGCTGGACGCCGAGCGCCTCATGAAGAAGCAGCGCGAACGTGTACAGGTTAATCACGACTCTCCCGCCGGGATAGTTGTACAGCGTGATGATGCGATCCTGCGGCCCCGGCGATTTGACGGTCGCGATCTCAAACTGCGGCAGCGGATTTTGCGCGAACGCGATGGCGAACGCGTTCATGAAAAACGTAGCGAGCAGAGAGAGGCGCATTTTCACCCCTTTTTTCTAATGCAGAAGATGCATGGTTTGTCGCTATTAGGGCGGATCATTAGATAAGTGTAGAATGGGGCTGCATATCGGGTTTGCGCTCAAACGCCGCCCACCCTCAGATTCGCGCTTGGTTAATCGCGGGGGAGTGGAAGCTCGACCTCGGAGGGCCGACGATCTGCCGGCGACCGCACTCTCGGGCCCGGACAGTCTCTGTGTTGGGTCGACCTCTGAGGAGCACCTCCAAGGTAAGCGGCTGGGAAACGGGGATTTCGGAAGCTACTCCCGGTGCAGCCCTGCCTTCGCCTCGTGGTTGCGCTTCGGAAGTACGGCCATTGAGGGAGGTACACCACTTCGATCGCCAGATATTAGCGTCCAAACCGCCGATAGAAGGGCATGCCGCCAGCAGATTGAGCCGCGGCGCTGAATCCTCAACCCACGCCGCTGCATCTCCCTAATGTTGACGGACATTAGGGAGAATCCTTACAATTGAGGTGTACC
>DASQJB010000520.1:0-12138 GCA_035631295.1 Bryobacteraceae bacterium
CGGATAACCATGATCGCTAGCCGCGGCGAGCGCCGTATACGCGGCGGCTCCAAGCAGAACCGCGTAAGGGCCGTTGACGCCGGCCAATTTCAACTGGTTCACGGCTTGTGCGATGGCGTCCGGATAGTTCCGAACATCGGATGGAAGGGCAATCGCCGGATTGCTTGCCCCCTGACGAATCCCTACGATTCCGGCGGCGCGATAGCCTTCGAACACCACGCTATCCTCCGCGAAAGCGAGCTGGCGAGCCGCATCCTTCGCCGGTTGCCAATCGGAGTCGTTGGCGCCCCGCTCTACATCGTCGATTGCCTGGCGATCAAGCTCAAACGGAACCCGCAGCTCCACCAGTGCCTTCACCTTGCGCTGTCCGGCGAGAACGCCCTCCTTCGGACTTTCAATCGGACGCAAGTGCCCCGTGCCAATGGCAGAGAGGGCCGCGCCCTTCGGCCCCTGCACGTCGACCACGCGCCGTGCGGCCAGGTAGCGTTTGAAAGTGCGAGCTGTCTCCTGTTCAATCTGGTTCCATGCGGTTTCGGAAATGGGAGCAAGCTCGCGGTGCAGATTATTCATCCGGATTTTCTCCTTTGAGGGAACCAATTCCCAGGGAACCGCCGCTTTCCCGCAAGGCGGCTCCAGAGAACTCTTTACTCATGGGCTCCTGCATGGCGAGTCCAGGCGCCAGGGGCTGGTCTTCGCCCACGGCCTCCAGAAATGCTGCCGGCGGAGCAAAAAACAGGTTTCCAGTCACGGCTTGACTGAAGTCGAGCAGGCGGTCGTAGTTGCCGGGGGGGCGGCCAATGAACATATTCTGAATCATCTGCTCGATTGTTCTGGGCGAACGGCTGTATCCAATAAAATAAGTTCCAAATTCGCCGTGTGAGGGTCGGCCAAACGGCATGTTGTCGCGCAGAATCTTGATCTCTTTCCCGTTCTCGACGATGGTGGTGAGGGCGTTGTGCGCGGAGGTTGGCTTGACGGAATCGTCCAATTCGATATCGGAGAGTTTTTTGCGGCCGATAATACCTTCCTGCGCCTCGGTGGACAATGCATTCCATGCGTCGAGATCGTGAAGATATTTCTGCACGATAACGTAGCTTCCGCCCGCAAATACGGCGTCTTCCTCGCCTACAAGCACGGCTTCCACCGCAGCCTCGCCTTTGGGATTCTCCGTTCCATCGACGAAGCCGATTAGATCGCGGTCGTCGAAGTAACGGAAGCCGTGCACCTCGTCTGCCGGCGCGACGGCATCGCCGATACGCGCCATGATCTGCGACGCCAGCTCGAAGCACAAATCCATGCGCTTCGCGCGGATATGGAAAATCAAGTCGCCGGGCGTGGAGACGGCGTGGCGCTCACCCGCGCGAATCTCCCGGAACGCATGCAGCTCCTTCGGACGCGGCAGTCCAAAGAGCTCGTCCCATCCGTCGGAACCGAAGCCCATAACGCAGGAAAGGTTCGCTTCAATGTCGCGAAACCCAACGGCGCGCAAAAGCGCGGCGAGGTCGCCGCAGAACGACCGAATCGTTGCGCGATGTTCGGGACCCGGCTTCAAAGTCACTACGAGGAAAATTGCGGCGCGCGTAAGGTCTGCGGCCACAGCTTGCGCGACAGCTCCGATCGCATTTGCCGCTGCCAAGGCGTTTGTCGAATCCGATCCCATTGAGGACTGCAAGCGCCTGCGGACTTCGTGGCCGCCTGGCATTACGAATATACACTAAGCACTGTCCAGTCCCCGTAGAACACCAGGAGGCGGAGTATGCAGCCGGCCTACTGTTGGTGTGGGTCTGCCGGAGCAGGCGTCGGCGCGGCCCCGGGCTTCGGCAATTCAGCTTTGCCATCCAGCCCAAAAACGAGCAGCCGAGGTTTCTGCTGTGTCGGCGCGGCGCCAGCGGGACCAGTTTGGCCCGGGCTCTGCGTGCCGCCATTGCCGCCCATAAGCGCGATGTACTGCTTCCCGGCGACTAAGAAGGTGATCGGCGGGCCCATCCCAAAGCGGAGCCCCGTGGCTAGCTCGAAAAGTTTGTCGCCCTTGTCGGCGGAGTACGCGATCAAGCGTCCGTCTGGCGCCACTTGAAATACGAGGTTGCTCGCAGTGCTCAGCGTGCCGCCGTATCTGCTGTTGCCTACGGGCACTCGCCAGCGGATCTCCTGTTTGGCTGGATCGTAGGCGACCAAGGTGCCGAGGTTGCCGCCTTCAAGCGGTTCAGGGCCGGCCGCGGGTCCTGCCGGTTTTCTCTGCAACCCTTGCGTGTTCATATTTAGCCCTGTCAAACCCACGCCGCGCGCGGTTTCCGGTTTGAAGTCGTAATTGGTTGCATAGTTGAACGTGTCCCAGCCTCGGGTCGGAATGTACACAAGGCCGGTTTGGGGATTGTAGGACATGGGCGACCAGTTGTGGGCTCCGCCGCCCCCGGGCGATACAGGCGTCGGCTCCTTCCCGTACTTCACTTCCGTGTTGATGATGGGCCGTCCCGTTTTTTGATCGATCCCCTTGGCCCAAGTGACCCGCGAGAAAGGTTGGGCCGAAATGAACTCGCCCGTGATGCGATCGAGCACGTAGAAGAAGCCGTTCTTATTCGCTTGCATGATCACTTTGCGCGGCTTGCCGTTGACGTTCAGGTCCGCGAGGATCATCTGCTGCACGCTGTCATAGTCCCACTCGTCTCCGGGGACCATTTGGTAGTGCCACTTCAGCTCTCCGGTATCCACGTGCACGGCGACAATCGAAGCCACGTACAGATTGTCGTGACCGGTGCTTTCGTCCTTGGTGCGCAGCGCTTGAGGCCACGGCTCGGCATTGCCTGTGCCGACATACAGCAGCCCGCTCTCGGCGTCGTAGGATATTCCGTCCCAGACCGAGCCGCCTCCGCCAAGCTTCCACCAGTCGCCATCCCAAGTCTCAGCGGCTTTGCGCATGGCAGACGACTCAAAGCCCTTGGCGGGATCGCCAGGAACGGTGTAGAACTTCCAGACTTCGCGGCCCGTTTCGGTGTCGTAGGCGGCGAAAAAGCCGCGGGTGGGCCGGTCGCCGCCGGCCGCTCCGACGATCACTTTGCCTTTCGCGATACGCGGCGCCATGGTCAGCGTCTGGTCGTTTTGCGGGTAAGCAACGCGGGCTTCCCATACCGGCTTGCCCGTCTCGGCGTCGAGCGCCTCCAGCCGTCCATCGTTCACCGGCACATAGACTTTGTTGTTGTAGAGCGCCAGACCACGGTTCACGACGCCACAGCACAGCCTGTCGCCGGTGGCCTTGCGGTTGACTTCCGGGTCCCAACGCCATTTCTCTTTGCCGGTGCGTGCGTCGACGGCGAAGACAATGCTCCAGTTGGTGACGCCAAAGATGGTGTTGTTCCATACGAGCGGCGTGTCTTCCTGATCTCCTCCGCCGTCGCCCACCTCATAGGACCACATCAGGCCGAGACGCTTCACGTTTGACGCGTCGATCTGTTTGAGCGGACTGTAGCGCGTCTCCCCCGGCGTGAGGCCGTAGGTCAGCCAATCGCCATCGGAAGCCGACTTCGCGGCGTTCTTGAGCGCGGCGTCATCGACACGTTTGGCTTGTCCGAACAATATCCCGCAGGACGTTAGGGTTAGCGCAATAGGAAAGAAGTATCGCATGAGGAAACTCCAAGGGACAAAACGCGAGTCTACCACGCCGAGGCTCTCCTATGAACCGCTACGATCAGGCTATGGAAGACCACGAGGTGTATGGCGCAATTGGCGCCGAGGGATTCGAGCGCCTGGTCGCGGCGTTCTACCGGCAAGTTCCCGGCGACGAAGTTCTAGCCGCGCTCTATCCCGCGCACGATCTTGAAGGAGCCGAACGGCGACTGCGCGATTTTCTGGTTTACCGTTTCGGCGGTCCAGCCAAGTACATTGAGGAGCGCGGCCATCCAAGGCTGCGCATGAGGCATGCCCCGTTTCCGATTGGGCCGTTAGCCCGAGAACGCTGGCTCCAATTGATGGACCGGGCGCTCGTGGAGGCCGCATTACCCGCCCAAGCCGAGCAACTGTTGCGGAGCTTCTTTGCTTCCACCGCCACATTTCTAATGAACCAGAGGGAGGATGTGACCCCAACTGCTGGGAACCGTGGCGCAGATTCTGCGTAATCCCAAGTAGCCCTCATGATCACCTTCCTGCTATGGTGCATCCTGTTCGTGCTGTGCTGGCCGCTGGCGCTTCTCGCGCTGGTGCTGTATCCCGTCGTATGGCTGGTTTTGCTGCCGTTCCGTCTCCTGGGCATCGCCGTCGGGGGAGCGTTAGCCCTGGTATGGGCCATTGTGATGCTGCCGTTCCGGGTCGTGCGTCGGCTGGCCTAGCGGAGGCAGGGAAGCATTCGACCTGTTTTCGAGAGCTTTCCTTACGCGCTCTTACAGGAGAGTTTACGCGCTCTCACAGGAGTGAAAGATGCCCTCTGATGTGTCCCTCTGTCCCATCCGGTGTCTTTGGGATCTTTTAGCATCCGTGTTCGGTAACGTGCCGAGCCAGGGCTTTTCGCGCGTCTTCCAATTCCAACCTTGCGAGCTCGGAGCGAACATACATCTTCGTATGTTCCGACTCGTTCAGCGGAGCCAAGGGCTGACTGAGTATACCCGCAACGCGTCGATGATGGTTCGCGGCGGCCTCATAGACGCTGGTTAGGTGCGCCTTCTGTCCGCAATCCGGCGAGAATCCATCTAATCCGTTCGCATTTGTGCGGTGAAGCCATTGTCGGGCAATGGCGTTCTGGGCGGGTTGAATCCTCATTCGCCCTCCTTTGTATTCGGGGATAAAAAAGTCCGGGGGCAGTGTTTCAGCGTGTTTCCCTCTTTCTTTACATGTAATCCGGGGACTAATCCGCTAGCACCCACATCACCGTGGTAGACAGACAAAATTCAAACGCAGGGAAGCGCCGCCCGGTACGCGTGCCCCCTCGTGTCGAAAACCAAGCGTCGTCGTTAGTCACTCCGACACACCCTGAAATTACTGCCCGTCAGTATTCCACTATTCCTTGCGGGTTTTCTGCGAACCAAAATCGGTGCGATACGCTTTTAAATGCTCATACGTTGTTTAAATGCTCATATTTGTGAATGTTGGCAGTATTTGTGTATGATTGCGGAACCACGAGGGTCTGATGGTACTCCAAATGCTTGTTTACTTCGCTAGGAGGCGCGAGCGAGGCTGTTCTAGTGGGATGAGCTCCGTAATCGGAGTTGGAATAGCAGCAGCGGCAAAGATTGCCGTGACCCTCGCGCCTCCGAGGGCAAACGTGTAGCATTTCAACCATCCGGTCCGCGTCCTCATTGCCGCTTCGTCGAAGACCGGTGGAGATATTCGCATCTGGCTCCAGTGAGGTCGGGCAGAGCATGGCGAAGAGCCTGCCTGCCCGACTTTGTATACGGTCGTCGGCCTAGGAACCTTGGCTCGCCCTGATGAAGCGACTCGAGGTGAATGCCTTATTTTGCTGAGATGGACCTCTGGAAGATACTCGCTGAGTTGCAGGAGGAACAAACAAGGATCGAGGAAGTTATCGTGGCGCTTGAACGGCTAAACGTCAGCCGCGGCAAGCGCCGGGGGCGACCTCCGGCTTGGATGGCGGCGCTCAAAGAGAAGCCGCTCAAGGGGCGGGCTAGACCTCCTGGCAGCAAAAACAATCGGAAGGGCGAGGCAATAGAAATACGGAGCAGGCTCGCCAGAAGAAGTTCGTGATGCACTTCGGACATGCGCACGGCGAACTTAACGTCGGCCGGAGGTTCCGGCGGAACTCAACTGGGTCAAAGTCGCCAGCCCTAAGAGTGGCTTTCCGCCTTCCTGAGCGCTGCGAGCACCGACTTCGGAACCTTCGCCACCACGTGGGGCTGCGGATCGACCACTTCGGCGACGTCGTAGATCATCGAGGTCCATAACACCGAGGAGACTTCCGCCGCGTTGAGGCCGTAGTCCGTTTCCAGCCATCGAACCAAGTTGGTGGTGGCGCCGCGGAACGCCTCGTCAATGCTCCCGGCGATTCCGCTGGCCATCAAGTACTCGGTGTTCTCCACTCTCGGATTCGGCGGAGCGCCTCCGGTCCGGACATTCACAGTGAACTCGATGTCCATCGAGATCTCGAGCGCATCGCCAGTAAGTTTCCCTGCACCCTGAGCAGCGTGCCCGTCTCCGACAAACGGCAACGCGCCCGGCGCGTAAACAGGAAGTCTCCTGGGCATCGCCGTCGGGAGAGCGTTAGCCCTGGTCTGGGCTCTTGTGATGTTGCCGTTCCGGGTTGTGCGCCGGCTGGCCTGAGCCGCTGCGTCTGAGCCGAGCGAAGTCAGGATTGCGCCGCGAAGGCAAGCCGAGGTCACACGGCGCCGCTTCGCTGCCCCACGATCCACATCGCTGGTGACGCCGTCGGTTCGAATGTGGCGCCGTCCGGACTTGCAAAGACGCCGACGATGGCGAACCCGACGTGTTCGAGCGCGGCACACAACTCCTCGACTCGGTACAGGCGCTGACGCCGCTCGTACTCTCCCTGGCCACGAGGTCCGCTGACGCTGATTCTCTGGGTCATTCGAGGCGGGTCGATTGTTAGAGTGCTGGAAACGGAGATCACGACTCCGTCCTGTTCCGCTCGGTCCGTGTCACGGAAGGCGTCGAGTATGGGACCGCCATTCACGACCTTCAACACGAGTCGTCCACCGGTCGTCAAAACCCGGCCGGCCTCACGCAGGACCGCTTCGTGCTCTTCCTCTGCGTCAAAGAAGCCGAACGCATCCATCATGATGACAGCGTTGGCGCACTCAGATCGAAACGGCAACCGGCGCATGTCTCCACGGATCCAACGGACCTCAGTGCGAAGCTCGGTCGCGAGATGGCGCGCTCGTTTCAATAGGGCGACCGCGAAATCGAGGCCAATGATCTCAGTTCCACGCTCCGCAAGCGCGAGCGCATGCCGCCCGTGACCACAACCGATGTCAATGACGCGAGATGTCGGTGAAAGCTGCAGCAAGTTCCACAGGCCGCCGGCCTGCAGCCGCACATGATCTGAAGGGGCTGGTAACCCCCAACGTTGCGCATAGCCGCGCTCAAAGTACTCGCGAGTCCAGTCTGGCATAGGGCTCATATCAAGTAGCGATCGACACGATCGATTCGCGCGTACTACGCTGTCGCCCGATGGCGATGGGCAAACGCGAGCGGCACGATGTGGGTAGCCGCTCAGGACCTGCCGCGCAGCTCGCCGAGGGGCGCATCCGGGCTTATTTCCCGGCTTGGGCCTTCTTCAGGGCTGTCAGCACCGACTTCGGAACCTTCGCCACCACGTGGGGCTGCGGATCGACCACCTCGGCGACGTCGTAGACCATCGAGGTCCCCAACACCGAGGAGACCTCCGCCGCGTTCAGGCCATAGTCCGTTTCCAGCCATCGAACCAAGTTGGTGGTGGCGCCGCGGAACGCCTCGTCAATGCTCCCGGCAATTCCGCTGGCCATCAAGTAGTCGGTGGTCTCCATTCTCGGATTCGGCGGAGCGCCTCCAGTCCGGACATCCACGGTGAACTCGATATCCATCGAGGTTTCGAGCGCATCGCCGGTGAGTTCCCCTGCGCCCTGAGCGGCGTGCCCGTCTCCGACAAACAGCAACGCGCCCGGCGCGTAAACAGGAAGATAGACCGTGATGCCTTCGCGCAGTTGGTTGTAGTCCATGTTGCCGCCGAAGGAGCCGAGAAATCCCGAGCGATAGCGCATGCCTCCCTGAGGCGCAACTCCGACGCAGCCAAGCATGGGGGCAAGCGGCACTTTGTAGTCGCGCATCGAGTCCGTGGGCTTGGCCAGCGACGCGAAACCCGCCTCAAGGTCCAGTTTCCACTCCGAGTTGTAGCCTTCGACTGGCTTTCGCTGAGCGACATAGCCGGGATTCAGCGCGCTGTTGACGATCAGCGGGCCGCTGCCTGCGGAGTCCCGATTCAAGCGAATGCGATTGAAGTGGACAACCAGGGTATCGCCGGGGATCGCTCCTTCGACGTAAAACGGACCGGTGAGGGGATTCCCGCCAGAGGTCCGGCGGACTCCTTTCGGATCCGTGCCTCCGGCATCCACGGACCAGGTCTTCACGGTGTCGCCGGGATTGATATGCAACGCGGGCTCAATCGCGTCGGAGAAGAAATGATGGAATTGCGTCGGCTCGAAGTTATGGGTCTGCGGCGCGGCGCTCCGGGCTGGCTCGCGGCTTGCTTCCCACTTGAGTTCTCTCTTCTGCTCGACTACCATTGCGGAGCCGGTGATGCGATCCCCCATCAGCGTGCCATGCAGTTCGATGGTGGTTCTGGGGTTCGGCTTCACCATGCCGTCAATGCGGGCATTCTGGAACGTCCCATCAAAGGCGTCGTTACCGAGCTTGCCGGTGAGCTTCGATCCGTTCAGTTCAAGTTGCAAATGGCTGTAGTTTGGCTCGTCGAAGAATTTTAGGTTTGAGAGCCACTTGCCTGCGGGCGACATTTGGGCGGCGGCGACCCAGGAGAACAGAAGCAGAGTCACGCAGGAGCGCATGCCTGTAGGGTAGCCGTTGAGCACGGCTGTGTACAGGCGGGTGGCCGCTTTACAAAATGTCCCTTTCCTTGGTCTTAGGCGGCTCTTCACCGCGCGGGTTTGGCATCCACCCGGAACACTCCAGCACAGGCAAGCGAGGATATTTCGGGAACCTCGTGTCCGCGAAGCTCAATTGGCATTGCCGGAACACCGAGCCTCGATCGGATCGTATCAAGCGCATGTGCAGGCAGGTTTCGCAAAGTCCAGGGTCAAGGGCCATCAATCCCGGTATCTTTCGGCGGCGCGGGCTTTTGCTTTGGCGGCTTCCTGTTCGCGGTTCTTCGCCGGTCCCACTGTTTCAAGGGCGCCTAAAAGGCGCGCAGAGGCATGGGCGATTTCATCGATGGCGGCATGGAAGGAAGCTTCGTTGGCCTTCGACGGCTTGTGAAATCCGCTGATCTTCCGAACGAACTGGAGCGAGGCCGCGCGGATCTCATCCTCCGTAACGGGCGGATCAAAGTTGAATAGCGGTCGGATGTTGCGGCACATGCTGACCCCATTATCTGACGGCGCCGGGCGTCACTTCTTCGAGCAGGCTGCGATCGATGAAAACCGCCAATTGCTCCCGGCTACGAGGCGAGCGATTCCGTTCCTTTGCGACCCAACGCTCTTCTTCCACCATCACATCGAGGAGATCGTCGACCATTGATCCGCTGTAGCGAAGCTGGGGCCAGCTTTTTGCGATGACAGCTTCCGTGTAGTTCAGCTTGGACGAAAGCAGCGGCCAAAGGTCTCGAGGATGGTCCCGAAGACGGGCGGACGCGGTGATCAGGGCTCTGAGGAATTCCACCAGCGCCCGGCGCTTGGATGGGTCGGCAAGCAGCTTTGTCGATGTCTGCAGGTTGAAGAGTTCGCGATACACGTCGCGATTTTGAAAAACGATGGCGTCCGCCCCTAGCGCGGCGGCGGAGTTTTCCGATTCCGGCTCCCAAATCGCGACGGCGTCGACTTCGCGATTGACCAGGGCGGCAGACATTCGCGTAATCGGATTAATAGGCGTCGCGGTGACTGCGTTCTCTGTCACTCCCGCCTCCGCGAGGGATTTCACCAGGTAGTAGTGAGCGGATGTGTTAGGCGAGACGCCGATCTTTTTGCCGCGCAAATCCTTCACGGACTTTATTCCCGCCGAGCGGCGCGCCACGATGCGGTAGAAACTCTCGGCCTCAGTAAAGATGATCCGTAAAGTGGGATCGTCTATCGACTGTCGCAGCAACTGCGTTTCGGCATTTGTCGCCGCGTCTACCTCGCCTCTCGTGAGGTTGGGAATGCCGCCGTTGATCACGGTCACCGTTCCGCGATAAACGCCGTTCGCCGCGACCAAAACGGGCGCCAGCTCGATCGTGGTCATGTTGCCCGCGATGCGCAGCGATGGCAGTTGATTCTGTTGAGCGAAACTTATAGCCGCCAGGCATGCGGGGATGCTTGCTCGAATGACTCGCATCGATTCGCCTACGTCAAGTTCATCGCTCGGAACATTGCGATCCGCTGTTCCTTTAGAGGATCGTTCACCACCTCGCTCTTGTTGTCGATCACCATCGTGGCCCGATCCGTCGAAGTAAATGCAGGCCAATGCGGCAACTTGGGCGTATTTGGATTTCCAGTGCGAGCGAACGCAATCCATGTATCGCTCAGCTTATCCGCGAGCGCCATCGCTTCCGATCCGCCGCCTGTCAGCCGAGCCGAGATCTTTACGTTGTCGAACGCGAACGGAATCTCCATGGTGTGCGGGGATTTCAGCCTTCCGCCTTGCACGGGCGTTTCCCACTTGAAGTAGTACAAATAGACGGCCCCCTTGCCCAGAGCGGCGCGCCGTTCGGCGATTTTCATGGTCGGCGCTCCGTAACGATAGTCGCTGGCGATCAAGAAATAGACGTCGGACGGAGTGGCAGCCGGATTGAGCTTGCGGTATAGAGCAATCATTTCTTCGGAATTGCCGCCCAGCATCTCGCGAATCCGCATTCGCAGTCCGTCTTCATTCAAGCGGAACGCCTCGGCGTCATTGGCCGAAAACAAGGTCATCTCGGTACGCGTATTGCCGATCATCACCGGCACGTCGGCCGATACCGGCGAGGCAGCCGGGTGAAAAGGTTGTTGCGGAAGGATCTTCCCATCTACCGACGGCACAAAACCCGACACCGTTTGATCGACTCCCGCTTGATCACGAACCACGGCGAAATAAGCCGCCATAATCTTTTCCACCGGAAGCTTCTGCAGTTCGCGGACGTCGGACTTGGAGATGCCGAGTTTTGCCAGCAACTGCTCCGCGTTTCGCATGGCGACGTCGCGCCCGGCTACCTGCAACGCCGCTCCGCTCTCGATGGTGGCGCGATGGAACAGCCCTTTGGCCGAGGGCATAGCCAGCAGTGTTTCCACCTTCCGGCCGCCGCCCGATTGGCCGAAAATCATGACCGTGTTCGGATCGCCGCCAAAATGCCCGATGTTCGCGCGCACCCATTTGAGCGCGTGCACGATGTCGAGCATGCCGTTGTCGCCGGATGCCGCAAAGTCCCGGCTGAACTCGCTGAGGTTCGCGAAGCCCAACACATTCAGGCGATGATTGACGGTCACCACCACCACGTCGCCACGACGCGCCAGGTTCGTTCCGTCGGTGTCCGGCGACGATCCCGATCCCGTGGCAAACCCGCCGCCATGGCACCAAAACATCACCGGCCGTTTGCGGCCGTCATTAACCGCGGGCGTCCAGACGTTTAGTACCAGACAATCCTCGCCCTCGGCGGGCAGGCCCTGAGCCGCGACGCCAAGGCCGCCGCCGGCCGGCTGAGCCGCCGGATCGCGCTGGGGAGCGCTATGGCCATACTCGAGCGCATCCCGCACGCCGGCCCATTTTGGCGGATCGACGGGCGGCATGAAGCGGTTGACGCCTGCCGTGTTCGCCCCGTAGGGAATCCCTTTGAAAGTCTTGATCCCGGCGTTGTCGACTCCTCGGACTTTCCCGAAACTGGTTTCGGCGACGACGAACTTCGTTTCCTGAGCGCGCAGCACGCTTAGAGACAACGCAGCCAAGGAACTTTGGCGAAGAAACTCGCGGCGGTTCGGATGAATCGGAGTCATCGGTAAACCTCCGGGCAGAATTCTATCACTTCGGCCCTTCATGTTTTTGCGCGCTACGCATACGTGGTTGATTCCGCAGGTCTCGACACGAGTGTCGAGACGGCAGGCAAGAGCGCCTGCGCTAGCAACCACTCGTATTTGCCGCGCCGCATCTTTTTGTAAACCCACCGCGTCCGGGATGGGTCTAATGCGGCGGATGTCGATGGAAACTTCACTCGCGCTAGAAGATGCCGGAAGGACGGCGGACGCTAATTTTGAGGCGCTGCTGGAGCTGCACCGGCCCTGCGTACTTCGCTTCATTCTCGCTTCCGTGCGGAGTCGCGAAACCGCGGAAAATCTGACCCAGGATTGCTTGCTGAGGGCTTACAAGGCGCGCGGCCGGTTTCGTGGAGAGGCGGCTTTTGCAACCTGGCTGATGAGCATCGCGGCCAACGTCGTGCGGAGCCACGAGTCTCGCAGCCGATTGAAATTCTGGAGACGCGCTCTGCGGCCGGTTGCGGGCGCAGGGGAAGAGCGCGGCCCGGCGGCC
>DASQJB010000521.1:0-3328 GCA_035631295.1 Bryobacteraceae bacterium
CTTTTCATGGCTGGACGCGGCCTCGGAACAGTCGGGGGGCAAAGCGTCTCGTTCATCGGATACTTTGGGCTGCAAGTACAGATTACCCACGGGCCGAAAAAGCGTCGGGGACTGCGGGGACAGCCTGGAAACCCATAAAGAGGTGTCACATGGCGGACGCTTGCCGGCTCGAAAGTGGCATGGCAGGCTAAAAGCCTGCTCCGTACGGTCAGAGCTTGGAAGAGTTCGCGGAGGGCGGCGCGTCTCGATGGAGTCGTTCCTCACAGCTGAGCCTCACTCAGCTTGGCCTGAGGTCCGAAGAAGCCTTCGCGCTGCGAAGGAACGACGTGCGGGAAAGCGAGCTGGTGATTGACGAGGCGCTAGTGAACGGCCACACCAAGGAGCCTAAGACTTTGGCGTCGGCTTCCTCCGTTTACGTCCCCTCAGATCTCATGACAGAGCTGAGGCACTACCTAGAAACAATCGACCCTATCCCTACGGCATGGTTGTTTCCCTCAAGCAGAAACACATTCCTCTGCGGCCCGGCAATTTTTTGAAGCGTGTGTTGAAGCCGGCGGCCACCCGCGCCGAAGTCAGCGTCACCCAGGACGCGAGCGGCAAGCAACAGACGGCGGTGAACTTTCAATCCCTCCGGCGCACGTCCTCCACGCTGTTCGGCGCGAAGGCGAAAGACCCGAAATCGACCCAAGCGCACATGCGCCACGCGGACCCGCACGTCACCTTGAAGCACTACCAACAAGCCATCCCCGCCGAGATAAAGACCGCCGCGATAGCGCTCGAAATGGAGTTGCTCGAACAAGAGCGGAAATGCAAAGAGCAACTTCGCGCGGAGAGGGCCAAAACGCGGCTCTCGTGAGCGGCACAGGCCGGGTTTTGAATGGGTTCTGTATGGGCACCAAAACCGACTGGTGCTGTAAGTTATATTCTATGGTGCGCCCGGCATGACTCGAACATGCGACCTTCTGGTTCGTAGCCAGACGCTCTATCCAACTGAGCTACGGGCGCGCATTATCAATGTAGCACGGCGGCGGCAAAACGCTATGACCGAACGCTACACTGCTCCCATGCGCGCGGTGGTGCAGCGGGTGACGCGAGCCCGCGTCGAGGTGGATGGAGCCGTGGTGGGCGAGATCGGGCCCGGCTTGCTGGTGCTGCTTGGCGTCGCGAAATCGGATACGCTCGCCGATGCCGAATTCCTTGCTACCAAAATCGCCGGTTTGCGAGTTTTCGCCGACGATGCCGGCAAAATGAACCGCAGCGTGGTTGAAGCCGGCGGCGCATTGCTGGTCGTCTCGCAGTTCACGCTGTACGGCGATACGCGCAAGGGCCGCCGTCCGAGTTTCGACTTCGCAGCCCCGCCCGAGCAGGCGCGGGCTTTTTATGAACACTTCGCAGCATCGGCGCGCCGGCTGGGCCTGCCAGTCGAGACAGGAAAGTTTCAGGCGATGATGGCCGTCTCGCTCACCAACGACGGACCCGTTACTCTCATCGTTGAGTACCCACCCAGCGCCCCATGAAAGAGACGCCCGAGCTGCGCAGCCGCATCATGCGCGCGGTCAAGGGAGCCAACACCGCCCCCGAACTCGCTGTACGAAGTATGGTCCACCGCATGGGCTATCGGTTCCGGTTGCATCGCAGAGATCTACCAGGAAAGCCGGATCTAGTTTTTCCCCGGCGAAAGAAAGTGGTCTTCGTGCACGGATGCTTCTGGCACGGGCACGATTGCGCCCGCGGCGCGAGAATGCCCAAGGCCAATGCCGTTTACTGGCGCACCAAAATCGCCCGCAATCGCAGCCGCGACGTAATCCATCTCAAAGCGCTGAAGATCGCAGGATGGCGCGCAGCCGTCGTGTGGGAATGCGAATTGAAGAAGCTCACGCGCGTGGCGAATCGTCTCGCGCGGTTCTTGGGTTGAGCGCCGGATTACTGCACCGCCGCCGGCAGCGGAGCTTTGCCATCCAGCGCGAACGTCAGCAGCCTTGGCATTGCCGGAGACGTAGGCGGAGCTGCGCCTGGCCCAGCCGCATTCGCGGCGGGCGGCCCGCCATCGCGAGTCACAACCACCCCGGTTCCGCCCATCAGCGTTACGTACTGCTTCCCGTCGATCTGATACGTGATCGGCGGACCCATGCCGCCACGCAGCCCGGTATGGACATCCAGCAGCTTCTCGCCTTTATCAGCCGTGTAGACAACCAGCCGGCCATCGTTGATCACCTGGAAAACCAGGTTGCCTGCCGTGCTTACCGTGCCTCCTCCAATGCCCCCACCGCCCGGCGCGCGCCACCGCTCTTTTTGCGTTGCGGGATCCCAAGCGATCAGCATGCCTCGCTGCCCCTGCGGCGCTTCCGGTCCGATGCCTGGAGGCGATGGAGGAGTGGGCCGCGACGCATTGCTTCCTGTAGCGGCGGGGCCACCCGCCAAGTCCGGAGCCGCTGGCTGGCCGGCCGGCGGGCCATTGCGCTTCGTCCCCGTATTCGATTTTCCCGGAGTGTACGTGAACTCCGGATCGATCGCGAAGCTCATGCTACTGCTCACCGACGAAGGGATATAGACCAAGCCCGTCGACGGGTTGAACGACATAGGCGCCCAATTGTGTCCTCCGCCCGGCCCGGGTGAAATGGTCACAGCTTCGGTTCCATAGCGCGCCTCGGGGTTGACGATCGGGCGTCCTGTCTCTTCATTCAGCCCTTTCGCCCACGTCACTTTGACGAACGGTTGCCCGGAGACGAACTTCCCCGTTGTCCGGTCGAGCACGTAATAAAATCCATCCTTATTGGCCTGCATCAAGACTTTTTGCAGCCGGCCTTTGACGGTCAAATCCACCAGCATGAGCTGTTGAACGCTGTCGAAATCCCAAGAGTCGCCTGGCACCGGCTGAAAATACCATTTCAATTCGCCTGTGTCTGGCTTCACCGCGAGAATCGACGCCACATACAGATTGTCCTTGCCTTTGGATTTGCGCAGTTCCTCCGGCCACGGACCGCCGTTGCCCGTGCCCACATAAATCAAATCGGCCTCGGGATCATAGGCGAAGCCATCCCAAACCGTGCCGCCACCGCCTAACTTCCACCAATCGCCGCTCCACGTTTCGGCAGCTTTCTTCAGCGCGGGATTTTCGAATGGCTTTGAGGGATCGCCGGGAACGGTGTAGAATTTCCACGCAAAATGCCCGGTCTCGGCATCGAAAGCGGAAAAGAATCCGCGCACTGGATACTCAGAGCCGCTCACCCCAATGATCACCTTTCCCTTGGCGATGCGCGGCGCCATGGTGATCGTGTAATAGTCCTGCGGATAACCGACTCGCGCTTCCCAAACAGGCTTTCCGGTC